>NZ_JACJUP010000029.1:0-16515 GCF_014748295.1 Planktothrix sp. FACHB-1355
ACTATTGACGGATCTAAAAATAGGGTGCAATGATAGTCAACAATGATACCTAAACGAGCCAATCGATGACTCAATTAAATATCTTTATCAAGAGTCTTTAAAAACGATTAGGTATGACTATTTCAGCCCAAACCTTCCCCAAATAGAGAAGACAAAGGATAGAAGTAAATATGACGACTTTACTTAACTTTTTGGATGTAGCGAATTCTCAAAAAACATCTGTAGATGGGGAAACACTCAGGTTGCTTAAGGAAAACAGAGATTCCTTAAAAATGAGCGACTTGACTATGTTGCTTTTCGGTCACGCTGCTTTCCAATATCTCTATGCAGGTTGCGAGTTGGGAGTATTTGAATTGCTCTCTAAGGAACCGGATATCACAAAAGAAGAAATTGGCGATCGGCTGAACCTAGAAGCATATCCGACTAAGTGTTTAATGCTAGGTTTAACTGCTCTAAAACTTGTTATTAAAGAGGGCGATACATACCGGAATAGTTTTGTAATGCAAATGCTGTTTGTGGATGGCATTTGGCAAGAATTTTACGATACCGTGCTATTTGAGGCTCGCATTGTTTATGTAGGACAGCTAGATTTTGTCGAGTCTTTGCGCCAAAATCGCAACGTGGGGTTGAGACAGTTCCCAGGAGAAGGGCCAGATCTCTACCATCGCTTTATCGAACACCCAGAAATCGAAAAGGTATTCTACAACTACATGGGTTCTTGGTCGAGGTTGGCCAATCCATTGTTGATCAAAAATGTTGACTTTTCCAAATTCCAGAAGGTAGTAGATGTGAGCGGTGGGGATGCTACCAACGCCACAACTGTAGCTGCTGCTTATCCGAACGTGGATATCACCCTGCTGGAAATTCCTGCTAGCTGTCCGATCGCACAAAAGAAAATCGATGCACACGGACTGACCGATCGCATTCACGTTCGTGGCGTTGATATCTTCGTTGACGAGTTTCCCAAGGGCCATGATTGTTTCATGTTTATCCATGTGCTAGTCATATGGACATTAGAAGAAAATACATTCTTGCTTCGTAAAGCTTATGAAGCACTCGAACCAGGTGGTTCGGTCATCATCTTCAACTCCATCTCCTCGGATGACGAAGATGGCCCTGTAATGGCGGCACTCGACTCACCTTACTTTATGGCGCTTCCCGCTACAGGCGGTATGATTTACTCCTGGGCAGATCACGAAAAATGCCTGCGAGATGCCGGCTTCACAAAAATGGAGCGTATTGACTGCAATGCTTGGACTCCTCACGGAATCATCATTGCCACCAAGTAGAAGGGTTTAGTTAACACAAGGGGCGGATTACCGCCCCTTTTTTGCAAATTTTAACCCAAGAGAGTAAACCCGCTTTTCACAGCGTCTGATGGGTTGAGTAGTGCTAAATCCGGATTTCCTTCTATAACAGCAACCAAATCGTTTTGTTTGCCTAAATTGCTGTTGGAGGCGGTATAAATTAAATAGTCACCGCCAAAACCATTGGGAACCAAAGTAAATTGATTTGGTGTACCGCCAAGTACGATCGTGTCTTTGCCTTTCTCGAAATTACGAATAAGAGCGTAATCGTTAGTGCCGATATCCTTAGAATTTAGATAGAAAGATTGGTAGCTATTTGTAGCGGTGCTGCTGGTAGTGCGACCGACTCCCACAACAAACTGATCCGATCCGGAACTGCCAACCAGGGTATCGATTTCTCCATCACCCTTGCTTGTAATCCTCACATCGTATGTAGCACTATTAATGTCTCCCACTACACTAGAAATAGCAACTCCATAAATCTGAGTTTTGCTACCAAAGGCAGTGATGACATCGCTAGCGCTGGAAGCATTGAAATAACCCGTTCTTCCCTCAAACTGTCCAAACTTTTGGTAGTGTTCCAAACCGGACTTTAATTTGCCAAGCCTAACTGCTTCAGAAACATCGAGGTTGTTTGTTAAGTAAGCCTTTTCGTTAAAAAAATTAACTGGGTCTGGGCCTGCGGCAGGAGTTCCAGAACGACCTTCTGCTTCTCCGAAAACGATGAAATGTTGCAACCCAGATCGGAAAAGTCCAACTCGAACTGCTTCCGCTACATCGGCATTTCTAGCCAGATAAGTTGCTTCATCAAAGGATGGAGATATTAAAGTACGTCCTTCTACTACACCAAACTGTTGAAAATGCTGCAAACCAGAACTAAAAAGTCCAGATGCGACAGCCTCTCTGACATCGGCATAATTTTCAAGGTAGAAACTCTCGTTGAAGATCGCAAAACTCATGTTAATCTCCCTCCAGCTATAATTGAGGCACTAATATTCGGTTGGATAAGGGCATCTTCATGTCTGTGAAAGTATGGTTGGTGATTTTAAGATGCTTGCCTCGATCAAGTATATTATTGGTTTAATGGTGCTGATATAAATTTTATGTAAGTACAGAGTAAATAATTAACTACAAAGTTTATCAAAATTTAAAATAATCGCTCAACTTGTGGCTATTGTCAATTTTTTTATGCAAAGATATTAAGTTTACCTAGCGCCAATAAAATTGAAGTACATACTGTCAAAAATGTCAAGTATTGTAAAAAAATATTGCGAATTTGTTATCAAATTGTGTCAGATAAGGGCCAAAACCCGCATCTGATAAGCGTTTTCTGGTAAAACAACACATAAGCCACTTTGAGCGATCGGCACCAAGAGCGACGCTTTGAGCGACTCTGGGGTCTTTTGTGTTGGGTGTGAGGTGTCAAGCTCAACCGCCAACACTGGGGACGATCTGACCGATGCCACCGCATCCAACAATTGACTGAGGAATCTACCGCATCATAAGGAGCCTAACTGAATGTTCACCCACGTCAAGTCCACCATTCGACACATTAAGCCTGACAACCTGCAAGGGCGCTCTTTGATTAAGGTGGTCTATGTCGTGTTAGAGCCGCAATATCAGAGCGCCCTATCAGCGGCGGTTCGCTCGATAAACGAAAACAACCCGAATTTAGCGATCGAAATCAGCGGCTATTTGATCGAAGAACTGCGCGATCGCGACAACTACGACGACTTCAAGCGGGATGTCGCCTCTGCCGATGTTTTTATTGCTTCGCTGATATTCATTGAGGACTTAGCGGAAAAGGTCGTAGCCGCAGTGGAACCGCACCGGGACAAGCTGGATGTCGCCGTTGTCTTCCCCTCCATGCCCCAGGTGATGCGGCTGAACAAAATGGGCAGCTTCTCGATGGCGCAGCTGGGCCAATCGAAAAGTGCGATCGCCCAATTCATGCGGAAACGCAAGGAAAAATCCGGTTCCGGTTTCCAAGACGGAATGCTGAAACTGCTGCAAACCCTGCCCAAAGTCCTGAAATACCTGCCAATGGACAAAGCGCAGGATGCCCGCAACTTCATGCTCAGCTTCCAGTACTGGTTGGGCGGTTCCTCCGAGAACCTGGAAAACTTCCTGCTGATGCTAGCAGACAAATACGTTCTCAAGGGACAACAGAAAGTCCAATTCCAAGATCCCGTCACCTATCCGGACATGGGCATCTGGCATCCCTTAGCACCGACAATGTTTGAGGATGTCAAGGAATACTTTAACTGGTATAACAGCCGCAACGATATTCCCGCCGATCTCAAAGATCCCTTAGCACCCTGCGTTGGTTTGGTGTTGCAGCGCACCCACCTCGTCACCCGCGATGATGCACATTATGTGGCGATGGTGCAGGAATTGGAAGCGATGGGCGCACGGGTAATTTCTGTGTTTGCAGGTGGGTTGGATTTCGCCAAACCGGTGGATACGTATTTCTACAATGCAACTACCAAGACTGCTTTGGTAGATACCGTAGTTTCACTGACAGGTTTCGCCTTGGTGGGTGGCCCAGCAAGACAAGACCATCCGAAAGCAATTGATTCGCTCAAACGCTTGAATCGTCCTTACATGGTTGCCTTACCTTTGGTGTTCCAAACAACCGAAGAATGGCAAGATAGCGATTTGGGATTGCACCCGATTCAAGTAGCTTTGCAGATCGCAATTCCGGAATTGGATGGCGCGATCGAACCGATTATACTATCCGGAAGAGATGGTGCAACCGGGAAAGCGATCGCCCTGCAAGACCGCATCGAAGCGATCGCCCAACGCGCCCTCAAATGGGCTAACTTGCGTCGCAAACCGAAATTGGAAAAGAAAGTTGCGATCACAGTTTTCAGCTTCCCACCCGATAAAGGCAACGTCGGAACTGCTGCCTATCTCGATGTTTTCGGCTCAATTTACGAGGTGATGAAAGCCCTCAAAAATAACGGCTACGATGTACCGGAATTGCCAGAATCAGCCGAAAAATTGATGCAGGAAGTCATCCACGATGCCCAAGCACAATACAGCACCCCAGAATTAAATATCGCTTACAAAATGTCAGTACCTGAGTATGAGGAATTAACTCCCTACTCAGTACGTTTGGAAGAAAATTGGGGACCACCGCCCGGACATCTGAACAGCGACGGACAGAACTTATTAATTTACGGCAAACAGTTCGGCAATGTGTTTATCGGCGTGCAACCGACATTCGGTTATGAAGGCGACCCGATGCGATTGCTGTTCTCCCGTTCTGCCAGTCCGCACCACGGTTTCGCCGCTTACTACACTTATTTGGAACGCATTTGGAAAGCGGATGCAGTGCTGCACTTCGGCACTCACGGTTCGTTGGAATTCATGCCAGGAAAGCAGATGGGAATGTCTGGGGAATGCTATCCAGATTCTCTCATTGGCAAGATTCCCAACATCTATTATTATGCGGCGAATAATCCCAGCGAAGCGACGATCGCCAAGCGTCGCAGCTACGCGGAAACGATCAGCTATCTGACACCACCAGCAGAGAATGCCGGACTTTACAAAGGTTTGCAAGAATTGAGCGAATTGATCGCCTCTTATCAAACTTTGAAAGATACCGGACGCGGCATTCCGATTGTGAACACCATCATGGATAAATGCCGGATGGTGAATCTGGATAAAGATATCGATTTGCCGGAAAAAGATGCCAAAGATTTAACTGCGGAGGAACGGGATACTCTGATCGGTTTGGTGTATCGGCGGTTGATGGAAATTGAATCGCGGTTGTTACCTTGCGGTTTGCACGTGATTGGGAAACCTCCGAGTGCAGAGGAAGCGATCGCAACTTTGGTGAATATTGCCAATCTCGATCGCGCAGAAGAAGAGATTCTGAGTTTACCTCGCATTATCGCCAATAGTATCGATCGCAATATCGACGAAATTTACAGCAACAACGACAAGGGTGTTTTGTCAGATGTGCAACTATTGCAAGACATCACCCAAGCTACCCGCGCCGCTGTTAGCGCTTTGGTGAAAGAACAAACCGATGCAGACGGTCGCGTTTCCCTCGTTTCCAAGCTCAACTTCTTCAATATGGGTAAGAAGGAACCTTGGATCGAAGCATTGCACAAAGCAGGTTACACCAAAGTCGATCCAGAAGCGATCAAACCGCTGTTTGAATATTTGGAATTCTGCCTGAAACAAGTTTGTGCGGATAACGAATTGGGTGGATTGCTGAAAGCTTTGGAAGGCGAATATGTTCTACCTGGGCCGGGTGGCGACCCGATTCGCAACCCGGATGTATTGCCAACTGGTAAGAACATTCACGCTTTAGATCCGCAATCAATTCCCACAGCGGCGGCGGTGAAATCTGCGAAAATTGTAGTAGATAGATTGCTCGATCGGCAACGTGCAGAAACTGGAAATTGGCCAGAGACGATCGCTTGCGTTCTCTGGGGAACAGACAACATCAAAACCTACGGGGAATCCCTCGCCCAAATTATGTGGATGGTGGGAGTAAAACCAGTACCCGATGCTTTGGGACGAGTCAACAAACTCGAACTAATTTCTTTAGCAGAATTAGGTCGTCCTCGGATTGATGTTGTCATTAACTGTTCCGGAGTATTCCGCGATTTGTTCATCAACCAAATGAACTTACTCGACCAAGCTGTGAAGATGGCAGCGGAAGCAGACGAACCATTAGAAATGAACTACGTTCGCAAACACGCACTAGCACAAGCTGCCGAAATGGGAATTAACTTGCGGCAAGCTGCTACTCGCGTATTTTCTAACGCTTCCGGTTCCTATTCTTCTAACATCAACCTGGCAGTAGAGAACAGCACTTGGGAAAGCGAAAAAGAGTTACAAGAAATGTACTTAACTCGCAAATCCTTTGCTTTCACATCCGATAGTCCCGGTACGATGGAACAGTCGCGCAAGATTTTTGAAACTGCACTAAAATCTGCCGATGTCACATTCCAAAATCTCGATTCTTCCGAGATCAGCTTAACCGATGTTTCCCACTACTTCGATTCAGATCCCACCAAAGTCGTAGCCAACTTGCGCGGCGATGGCAAAACCCCAGCATCCTATATTGCTGATACCACCACCGCCAACGCACAAGTACGGACGCTATCAGAAACCGTCCGTTTAGATGCGCGTACCAAACTACTCAATCCCAAGTGGTACGAAGGTATGCTATCCCACGGTTACGAAGGCGTGCGCGAACTCTCCAAACGGTTAGTAAATACGATGGGTTGGAGTGCAACCGCTGGCGCTGTCGATAACTGGATTTACGAGGATACTAACAGCACGTTTATCAAAGATGAGGAAATGCGGAATCGCTTGATGAATCTGAATCCTCATTCTTTCCGCAAAGTTGTTTCCACTTTGTTGGAAGTAAACGGTCGCGGTTATTGGGAGACGAGTGAGAGTAATTTGCAAATGTTGAGAGAGTTGTATCAGGAGGTCGAGGATCGGATTGAAGGGGTAGAATAGTAGTAGTTGTGGGGCAGGCAAAATGCCTGCCCAAATATTGAGGTTATCGGGTATATTTTGGTCTTGCATTTATAAATATAACTTCAGGTTTCTTTTGGTCAGGCAATATTTTGCTTAGTGTTACCTGTAACGCCTTAAAGCTTTCTCTTGAACCTCCTAAAATATCAATAAAAATGTAAACTCTGCAATAATTGGCATCATCCTGTTGTAAGTCTGCTATCTGGGTTTTAAACCAGTTTATATTACGTGAGTTTGTAGTAAGCTTTGTTTCTACTAAAACCTTTTTTCTGCCTGGTTTTGTTTGAAACTCTATAGCTAATCTGCCTGTATTATTTTGTAAATTTAAAACTAAATTACTGTCTAAGGAATAGCCATAGGCAATTCCGTAAAACAATTTTTGGGCTGCACTTTCTTTTCTAGTTTCTTTAGAATTTTTTATGTAGAAAAATTCAGAAAGACCATACTTTTCAATCAAATCTTTAAACTTTTGGCATATTAAAAGTACGCTGGATAATAAATTTTCTGGTTTTAAATTTTTATCACAAATCGATTCAAGCGGATAATTTTGAACGTAATATTGTGATTTTTCATACCAGACAATCTCGCCGTTAATATCGGCATCAAAGTTATAGGATTGAAATGGTTTGTTTTTATAATTTTCAATTAAATCTTTTAATAGCTCTGGATCTTCTAATAATAACTCTCGCAAATTCTTTTTATTGAATCGTCTTATTACTTCTTTCCAAGTCTTTCCGATAGCAGCGTTAAGGTTTTGCCTCAATTGCTTGTTTGTTGTGAAAATTTTATCTGCGTTTTCCCAACAATATGCAACTGGTTCATCACGCAAAATATCTTTTGGTAAAAGTATTAAAGGAGAATTATTATGTGGCTTAACTGGGTTAACAATTCCTTCATATACTCGACCTTCAAAAACTGTTTTTTGCATCCTTAGTCCAAAGTTAGAAAAGATGCGGCGAGAATATTCCAATAGGTCATCCACTATTATTCTGCCAACCATATCGCTGATGCGATCTGCTCCTATGCCATCTTGAAAGAGACCCATCAGTTCAAATATTTCAGGATCATTGATACCTAAATCAACTATTTGTTTAGCTAAATTTAGCGTATTAGTTCTTATGCCAACTCCCATTCCACTACCAGAAGTACCTGATAAACAGTAACCTATGCACAAACCTTGAACTTCACTAAAGGTAAACTTGCGGTCAGCTTCTTTCCATAAAACATCATTAATGTGCCGGGAATTAGCTAATAATTTAAGAATATGCTCAAATCTCTTGCAAAACTTTCCATAAGATCCACTCAACTCAGGAGCTTGAGTTGACTTAAGCAGATGTGGATCGATAAATAGCTTTGAATCCACATCAAGAATTGCATCAAAAGCTCCTGTTTGCGCGAATATTTTTGAATCGACACCAATATATTTACTTATTGAGCCTAGCATACTTTACCTAGTTGGAGGAACTATTATATATAGTAGGCTCAATAAAAAAGTGTTGAGTTCGGTTTCCCTCACTTTAATAGTGAAGATTACTTTACTTATAATTATGGCAAATTGCTAATTTTGAATTGGATGAGAGAAACTGTCCGCAGGTATTTCTATTTCCTCTCTCAGCTTACCATAAAATCGAATTTGGCCTCTTTCCAAGATCTAGCAGCTTTAATTTGCTGTTGAGTAAGATTTTTTGCTCCTGTAAAGTCTGCGTTTGCAAGGTCTGCTTCACTAAAGTTTGTGTTTTCAAAATCTGCATTTATGAAATAGGCACCGCGAAGGTTTGCACCACTAAGATTTGCATCACGTAAGCTTACATTTTGCAGGTATGATCCGGCAAAAATAACATTTTCAAAGTTTGCATTATCGAGAATCGCATTTCTAAAGTCTGTCCTTTCGAGCTTTGCTCCTCTAAAATCAGCACGTATAAGATTTACTCCACGAAAATCTGTTCTATTGAGGACTGTGTTCTTAAAATCTGCTTGGCAAATTTGCGTCGTTAAATATATTTGCTTAGTATATTTATCCACGTCAGCAATTTTGGTATCAGTAAAGTTTGCACCACTAAAATCTGCTCGATCGTAGTATAGCTTCATTCCCACTAGATTTGCATTACTAAAGTTTGCATTTTGGAAATTAACATTTGTAAATTCTGCCTTTTCTAAATTTGCGCCGCTAATATTAGCATTAGTAAAATTGACTTCTTTAAACTCTGCCTTTTCTAAATTTGCCCCGCTAAGATTAGCGTTAGTAAAATTGACTTCTTCAAACTTGGTTTTACTAAGGTCTGCCTTAGTGAAATTGGTAAACATAAAATTTGTACGGATGAACTGCCTTTTACTTAAATTGGCATCTGTGAAATCTGCATTACTAAGATTAAGCCCATAGAAATCCACTCCATCAAATAAATCTTTGCTAAGATTTACTTTTTTCAAATTAAGGTATTTCCCCTCATACTTACGGTAGCGTTTATTATATCTGTTAAAAATATCTAAAATTGCTTGAATAGCAGGAATATTATTTCCTTTATTCCTATATTTAGCTTTGGAGCAAACATAAGCAGCCAAAACTTCCATAATAGGCCAACTATCTCTTTCTGACTCTTCAGCAATCCTTTCAAGAGCATATATTCCACCTAAACACATAGATAGTTCTTGGCTTCCAAGTTGTTCAATTGCTTTTGTGAAACGCTCAGTAATTTGTTTATCTTGTGTAGCTTGGAGGTTTTTTTCAGCAATCTTAAGATTTTTCTGTGTAATCTTAAGATTTTTTTGTGTAAAGTAAAAGGTAAATAATACTGCTGCCCCACCTATAAATTGAATCAACACGCCTATAGCTTGAACAGCAGTTGTACGAACTGGATTTCTTAGTTCAAGGCGTTCCTTTTGAGTCAGTTCCGTTGAGTCAATGCTTTGTAGGGGTAACCAATAAAAATGTAAAGAAATTAAATACCAAATAAGTAAGAAATTACCTAGCCAAATAAAAACTATAATTCTTTTTTCCTGATTTTTAGGCATATAGTTACAATAGTAAATTGAATTTGTTCGCTTTGCTTATACTAAGCTTATACAAATTGTTAAATTAATAATATTTGGATTAAAGTAAAAAAGTAGCATAAAAATAATAGCATGGAATATAGATTATGCGCTACTATGAAATAATTCTTTACTGGAGTAATAAAGACGAGGCATTTATTGCCGAAGTCCCAGAATTACCAGGATGTGCTGCTGATGGAGAAACCTATCAGGAAGCGCTGCAAAATGTACAAGTTATCATGCAAGAATGGATTGAAACTGCACAAGAGTTAGGTCGTGCGATACCTGAAGCAAAGGTTGTTTGATGTTTGTTCTTGTGAAAAGTGGGTTGGCGTAGGGTGCGGGATGCGTTGGCGTAGCCTGCGCGTAGCGCGTATCGCCCCATCCCACTATTGAGAACTAGACCTATATGCGTTGGCGTAGCCTGCTGTAGGCGATCGCACTCTTATTTTCGGCAAAGTGGGTTGGCGAAGCCTGCGCGATCGCAGCTATCAGGTTTATGCTATCTTATAAGTAGATACATTTTGTATCTACTTATTCATGCTGTTTGAATGGGATGAAGACAAAAACGCCCAAAATCTGAGGAAACATGGCATTAGTTTTGAAGAAGCTCAAGAAATCTTTGACGGAATCGTATTTACCGCCATTGATGAGCGTTTCGACTACGGAGAAATCCGAGAAATAAGTATCGGCGCAATACAGGGTGTCGTTATCGTCACAGTAGCGCATACTGAAAGAAATGGAGTTATCCGCATCATCTCTGCCAGAAAAGCCACTCGACAAGAAATAAAAACCTACTATGAGTATCTCGCCAAAACGACTTGAAGAATTACAAAACATCCCAGAAGATGCCATTGATACATCTGATATTCCTGAGTTAGATGCGAATTTCTGGTCAAAAGCCAAACTGGTAAAACCCATCACCAAAAAAGCTATTTCTCTCAGGGTTGATAGCGATGTGTTAGATTGGTTTAAAAGCCAAGGAAAAGGTTATCAATCTTTGATGAATGCTGTTCTGCGCTCTTATGTTGAACATCAGAAAGATTAACGATTTAAATTCAAAAATCAGCAAACTTTCACGTTGTTAATTTTGATATGAATGCTTTAACCGTCAATTTCAATTCCATAATTAAACTGACAGACGAGCAATTTTTCCAGCTATGTCAGGATAACCGCGATTTAAGATTTGAACGCAATGCTAATGGAGAATTAATTATTATGCCACCAACAGGAGGAGAGACGGGAAACCGCAATGCTGGACTAACTGCACAAGTTTGGATTTGGAACGACCAAAGTAAACTCGGTATGGTTTTCGACTCTTCCACAGGTTTTAAATTACCAAATGGTGCCGATCGTTCTCCCGATGCAGCTTGGATACCTTTAGAACGTTGGAATGCTTTAACGTCGGAACAACAGCAGAAATTTCTTCCCCTTTGTCCTGATTTTGTAGTTGAATTACTTTCGCCAAGTGACAGTTTAAGTGCAACTCAACAAAAAATGCAGGAGTATATGGATAATGCTACTCGTTTGGGGTGGTTGATTGTTCGAGCTTCGCGGCGAGTAGAAATTTATCGCCAAGATCAAGAAGTGGAAATTTTGGAATTTCCTGTTAGTTTATCTGGAGAAGATGTTTTACCAGGATTTGTGTTAAATCTTGAATCAATGTGGTAATCTCCATTAGCAAATTGATTCAAGATACCTTTTGCTATATGCGATCGCAGTATATCCTCACTTTGTATGTTACCCTGGTTAACAACTATTTAAAAATGGCTTTAGTAGTGGCAGTTCAAATGAAAATAGATGCCAAAAAAAATTAGAGAACTGAAAAAGTTACTTTTGGATGCAGGATTTACTTATCGACAAGGTAAGGGTAGTCATGAAGTGTGGAGTCATCCCTTATTAAGTCAGCCAATTGTCATTGCTCGAAAAGATGGGGATGATGCCCCATTATATTTAGAAAAGCAGGTGAATGCGGCAAGAAAAGAACTAGAAGAAATGGAGGATTCTGAGGAATGAACTCACTCTACAGTATGGTGATTCAATGGTCGGATGAGGATGGTTGTTTTGTGGTGTTTCTGCCAGAGTTTGTTGGGTTGGTGATGCAGCCTTGCACAGATGGACAAACTTATGAAGAAGCTGCAAGGCATGGACAAGAGGTTATTGCTTCCTTAATTGAGTGGTTTGAAGCAGAAGGAAAACCACTGCCACAACCGAGAACTATTCCGCAGCAGCCGCTATCTGTGGCTTGAAAAGTCAAGGCGAAAGGCGAAAGGTCGTTTGATGTTTGCTCTTGTGAAAAGGACGTTGGCGTGGGGTGCTGTATGCGATCGCTTTTCCTGCGCGACAGCGCGTATCGCGTATCGCCCTCATTTTGTTGCGATAGAATTAACTTAGCAAATCGGAAATTATACCACTCTCATTTAATCGTTAGCTTCTTGATAATGCCAATTATTTTTGTCAATTTCAATGAAGTCAAATTTGCATTGAAATTCTTCACCAATAGGACTGCACGCATAGACTCCCACATCGATAGAATCTTTAAAGTCATGGAGGTGAGCAATTCTCATTTGTTGCCATTTTTTCCCATCCAGTGAATACTCAAGCAGAAAGTCCTGACCCCGCTTACTAAGCCGATACATCGCTGACTTGACATCGGAAGATATGTCTTGTGTTGCCCAATCTGAAAAACCATAATTTGTGACAACTGAGCCAAGGCGACTAATTTTATCATCTTCGTACTCAATTGAACATTTTATCCAATTTTCACTGTCTATTCTGGCAATAATTCCGCACTGGTCGTATTGCGATTTTGGGTTAAACTGAACTCGCGTTTTTAAGGAAAAATCCTCTTTAATATTGGTTAATAAACAGTGACCGTCATCTCGCCTGAAGCCATAATGGGTTCTTTGCCAAAAATCAGTTTTTGATTTAGTAATTAAATGAATACCTCGATCTAAAAAATATGTTTTTGGCTCATTCAGCCAAAAAAATTCGTCAGGAATTTGAGCCGAGATGAAATTATAAAGCTTCATACTATGGTTTACCTATTACTGCGCTAGCTCAAATCAATCTTATGGCTGTAAATTTTATAACTTAAATCTATTATATTCAAAGATTGAGCCAAATTCAATCTTTCAGAGTGCGATCGCACTTTCATTTCCCCAAAATGCGATCGCACAAAAAATTGCACCCCTATTCAGCGAAATCATCTAATATTTCCTCCTCTCATAATTTCGCACATATTTATAATAGTAAGAGCGGGTTTCATAACCCGCTCATTTT
The DNA here is from genome assembly GCF_014748295.1 of Planktothrix sp. FACHB-1355. Classification (NCBI taxonomy): domain Bacteria; kingdom Bacillati; phylum Cyanobacteriota; class Cyanophyceae; order Oscillatoriales; family Microcoleaceae; genus Planktothrix; species Planktothrix sp. FACHB-1355. The sequence continues at coordinate 13,122 of NZ_JACJUP010000029.1, forward strand.
GGTATAAGCGATCGAGAAACCCCATTTATTTATGAACCGATCCATCGGGCATTGTTGCACCCTTCAAATTAGCATCTGCCAGATAAGCGTCTTGGAGATTGGCACCGATTAAATTGGCACCTCGGAGATTAGCACCGCGCAGATAAGCACCACTTAAATTAGCACCGCTTAAATTAGCAGATCTGAGGTCGGCATTATTAAGATCGGCATTAGCTAAATTGGCACCTTCCAAATAAGCACCCCACAGCTTAGTTTCTTCCAAAATTGCTCCCTCTAGGTTGGCATTTTCCAAGTCCGCACCTCTTAAATCGGCACGTTCTAAATTGGCATCGCTTAAGTCCGCAGCAGCCAAGTCCGCACCCTCAAGTTTAGCATCGTTCAGTTGGGCACCTTCTAACTTGGCACGTTCCAAGTTCGCATTATTTAAGTAGGAATAGCCTAGTTTGGCACGCCATAGGTAAGCACCGGTGAGATTGGCATTACTTAAATTGGTACTGACTAAATTGGCATAACCAAGCTTACCGCCGATTAACTTTGCACCTAATAAATTGGCACCTTCCAAGTTGGCATAAGATAGCTTGGTACCGATTAAATTCGCACCGCCTAAATTAGCATAAGATAGCTTCGCGCCGCCTAAATTCGCGTATGCTAATTTCGCATCTCCTAAATTGGCACCCTCTAAATAAGCATACCTGAGATTGGCACCAGTTAAGTTGGCACCGTCTAACTTGGCATATGCCAGCTTCGCATTGCTTAAGTTAATTTGTTTCAAGTCAGCACCAGTTAGTTCGCACCGGAAACATTCATTAGTCACCAGCAACTGGCGGAAGCCATCTTGAGGAATTGCCAACTTTTTATGATTAGATAAAGTGAACATTAGCAAGCTCGAGCTGCATAAGGTGAGGAAGCAAGCGAACATAGTCAAATGGATCGAAGTTTTTCCCCGACTTGGTTTGCCGGCACTTGCCAAACTTGCTGTTGTGTTGTTGCGGACAACATCGATCGGTCGAAGTGATACCAAAGCAGCAGCGGCATTGGCAAATCGGTTTTTGAGGTTGGGTGCTACCATTTTTTCCAGCCATTTAATAAATTGCTGACTTAGATTTGGTAGCAGATGTTTGAAGTTGATGGTGTAAGTTTCGTCGATTAAGTTGCCGATTTCTGTTGATTTTGTATTTGTCAGTAAGCAAATTAGGGTAGCACCCAAACTGTAGAGGTCAGAGGCTTCTGTCAGCTGGCGGTTGAATAGCTGTTCTGGGGGCATAAATCCCAAGGTGCCTTTGACTGCGCTGCTGAGGGCAACTTCTCCGCTACCGCTGCGGGCGAAGCCAAAATCGACGAGGTAAACGTTGAGGCGATCGCGATCGTAACTGCGATCGACTAAAATATTTTCTGGTTTAATGTCGCGATGAATCACCGCCGGGATTTGCTGTTGCAGGTAAATTAAAACCTCCAAAACAGCAGCAGCAATCTGCTTGATTTCTTCCACATTAAAGAAACCCGAATGCGCCAAAGAAGGCGCTTGTTTGTATTCCTGCACCAAGCAAAAGCCCGCTGTGGTTTGGAAGGAATCGAGATAACGTGGAATGCTGGGATGATTCAGTTGCCGCAGCATTTGAATTTCTCGATTCACAGAGTCGTAGTCCGACCAACTCGCATTGAATTGGGCAAACTGAAACTGTTTTATGACTACCGGCAAATGTGTTTTTGTATCGATCGCTAGGTACGTGACTCGACCGCAGGCGCGATTGTGGCCGAGTTCTCGTTCAATTTGATAGCCGTGGCTAGAAAAATCAGGGAAGTTGCTCATAATGATACTCGCTGCGTTGACTTAGCGTGCTGTAGGTGTACCGCTCTTCCTGTCGTAGGCAAACACAATTAACTACTATGTTTGCCACAAAAGTAGCATTTGCGATCGCACTTTGCCCAAATGTTAATTAATCTCAAGATTAAAAGCTCTAATTTCTTCTATCCTTGATTATTTTTAGGAAACCGCCCAAGGCAATCGTGATTAGGGATGCTGCACCGCCAAAACAGGCGAAGGCAAGCACGTAGAGGGTGAAGATAAAAATTTTCACGGCTGGGGCGTTGAGAATGGCAGCACTGATGCCGGAATAGCCGAAGAACAGGGTAGTCATGATGCCGATCGTAAAGCAACCTCCCAATAAAATTAATCCCAATCCGCCAGATAAAACGATCGCGTTTGCCCGCACTTGACTGGATTTAGCCAATTTGGCGCTACTTTCGCGCCGTTGCAAAGTTTCTCTTGGCTGGCGGATTTTGTGAGGATTAACGGGAACTAACCCGGATGCAAGTGTTTGCAAAGCTTCGCGGGCGAATGGGAAGCGTTTTTCCACTGCCGGTTCTGTGAGTTTATGAATCCAACGCCCAAAGCTAGGAGTTATATTAACGCGATCGGCAAACTGAATGCGCGAATCCTGATGGGGTAAATCGGTAGGAACTGTCCCAGTCAAAAGGTGTATTAATGTCGCACCCAAAGCATAAAGATCCGAAGCGGGAACAGAACGTCCCCAAAATTGCTCGATCGGCGTATAACCGCAAGTTCCCACAACGGTAAATGTCATTCCCGTCACTGCGGCTTTTTCTTGCACAGCACCAAAATCAACTAAATAAACTTGTTTGTTTTCTGCCAAAATTAAGTTGCTGGGCTTAATGTCTCGGTGCAACACGGGCGGATTCAATTCGTGCAGATAAATGAGAATATCCAGAACTTCTGCGGCAATTTGGCGTACTTCATCTTCCGAAAAAGTGTGTCGCTTATCCAAAAGTGTTTGCAACGTAACGCCGGGAATGTAGTCCTGTACCAAAGCAAACCAAGGTAAACCTCCACCTGCTTGTCTATCCAATGAAAAATAATCGCGGTAGCGAGGAATGCAAGGATGATTGAGATTTTGTAAGATTTTGGCTTCCCGTTCAAATAATTTCAGTTCTTCCCACTGCATCTGGGGACTGAACGCCAGTAATTTGACGATCGCTTGTTCGTGCGGTGGTGGAGAATGGAGATCGAGAGCTAGCCAAGTGTGCCTACCTGCACCAGTATGTCCGAGCTGCTCTTGTAATTGGTATCTTTCTTGCAGTATCTGTCCTGATTCAAACATAATTATTGCCATCGGTAGAGGTTTGCGATCGAACTTTTCTGACTCTCAATACAAATATGAGCCAGTCAGTCTTGGGAATGCAAGTAGTTTTGCTCGATCGCGTTGAAAATTTAACTCGTTCGCAGGTTGAAGCCGGTCACAATAATATAGAGGCTCTGACTCGTGATGTAAGTTGTTAGTCAACAGCTATTTTTATTGTTTTGCGTTTATCTAATCTTTCATATTGCGAATGCTCAACAGAAAGACTTTCAAATGTCACAAAATAATTTTCGTTC
>NZ_JACJUP010000290.1:0-6334 GCF_014748295.1 Planktothrix sp. FACHB-1355
TGGTAAAAAAGCCGGTAATTTCTTCTTGCTTGGCAAAACCTGTTACGCCAATCACAAACTGTCTAAAAGCATTATTGCTCACTCCCCGCGCCAAAGCAGATAAAGAATCGATCGCAATTCGAGAAGGCTTAAATTGTGCAATTTCCGATTTAATAATTTGCAAGTGGTCTTCCAATCCAGCCGATTCCGGATAAGCACAAATAATTTTTAGCACATCTTTTTGTTCTAAATCCTCAAAATCAATACCCCATGAGTAAGCATTGCGCGATAGCTGAGCGCGAGATTCTTCATAAGCAAATAGCATCGCTCGCTCGCCTCTCATACAGGCATCTTGCAAAAATTTACTTACTAAAAGCGTTTTGCCTGTACCCGTCGCTCCTGTGGCCAAAATAATCGAATCTTTAAAGAAACCACCACCACACATTTCGTCCAGCGTTTTCACACCAGAAGAAACTCTCACATTAGAAGAACGTTGAGTTAATCGCATTGCACCCAAGGGGAAAATGTTAATTCCATCATTAGTAATAGTGAAAGGATATTCGCCTTTCATATGAGTTGTACCTCTCAATTTCAGGATTTCCATCGTGCGGCGACGCCTCTCTCCTTCCAAAACATTGCGGACAATTATCACATTGTCCGACACAAATTCTTCTACGCCAAAACGCGCCACCGGCCCATATTCTTGCTCCCTTTCGGTTGTCATAATAGTAGTCACGCCAACTTGCTTTAAACGCGCCACCAAGCGAAAGATTTCTCTTCGCACAACCGAAGCAGCATCGTATTGTTGAAACACCGCCGTCACCGAGTCGATCGAAACCCGTTTAGCTTTGTATTTACGAATGGCGTATTGCAGACGTTCAATCAAAGCAGAAAGGTCAAAACTCCCGACAACATCTTGTCCCTCCGGATCGGGAGAAGCATCTAGAATAAATAGCTTGCCATTCTCGATTAATTGTTGTAAATCCCAACCAAAGCTACAGGCATTTTTGATAATATCGTTCGGCGATTCTTCAAAAGTAACAAAGACTCCCGGATCGTCAAAATGAATGATGCCGTTATAGAGAAATTGGATGGCTAATAATGTTTTTCCAGTTCCAGAAGTCCCGCTTACTAACGTTGTTCTACCAACAGGTAAACCCCCATGACTTATATCATCAAATCCCTCTATAAGGGTACGGATTTTTTCGACTCCTACTTTTAGAGTTTCTTGTTTTTGTTCGGTCTGGTTTTTGGGTTTATTCATTGCTTCGATCGTCAAAAATGAAAGTTAAGAGCATAAACTAAAAGGCTAAATCCTTATCTTTGCTGGCTTGATTGGCCTGATGGCAAAATTCTTTTAAAAGCCCAATTCTTCTTCCTCACGCAATTCTTCGTAAAGCAGATCTAAACCAATCAATACCTTCTCTCTGTCGGAAAGATCGCCAATTATTTTTCGCACCGGGGGAGGTAATATTTTCGCCAGAGTAGGAGTTGCCAAGATTTTATCTTCTTCTGCCAGTTGGGGATTTTTGAGAACATCAATCACTTTCAGTGCGTAAACGCCTTGAAACTCTTGTTCAAGTATATTTTTGAGCATTTTTAATGCTCGGACAGAATTGGGTGTGTTCCCAGCTACATAAAGCTTGAGAACATAGGTTTTCTTCAAAGGGCTCATAAATCGTTATTACTTGTTCATTGTTCATTGTTGATTGTTCATGTTCATCGTTCATTCTTAATCTGCGGATCGCGAACTATGAACCATAATTTAAGATTCTCTGGGCAGCGAACGGCGGTACATTTCACATAAGTGAGCTATCACATCGATTAACGTCAGTCTGTAATCTAATAGCACTTCATCGTTACGCCCTTCCAATTTTAGTTGCTTGGAAAGATCATCCATTAACTCCATATGAATTTCCACAATATGAGTAACCGGTATGTCAGAAAAGAAAGCTGTATTGACAAATTCATCAATTTTTTGATTTAGGTTGGCATCTTGTACAAAGTAATTCAGAACTATCTGGCGGTAGTCATATTTTAATTGAGCCAGAAACTCCTGTTTTTTGGAAACTGAAAAATTCCGAAAGAAATGTTTGGGATTGCGCTTGTAATACACTCCCAGGTATCCTAATCGTTCTCTTAGTTTTTCTGCCAAGCGCTGTTGCTGTGACAAGAGAAAATTTTGTTTGGCGATGTTTTCGCCCCATGAGAATGTCTCGCACAAAGGAGCTTGGGAAGAAAGCTCCAGAAAGCGAGCGATCGCTTGCTCAATCCGATCGGCAATGCGATCCATTTCGCTAAGAGAGACTTCGATCGCCGCCGCATCATAAAAACTCACAATCCCCTCTGGAGTAAATTCTGCTGAAGTTTTCCCTGACTTTTCTGCGGGTAAGGTAGATTTGCGAATCTCATCACCCGATGTTGGGCTTAGCCTTACTTCTTCTATATCCGCCTTTAAAATCACGCTAGGTAAGAGCGTACCTTGCTCGTGCAACTGCTCGACAACGGTCAACATCTCTGGGACATCCTCTAAAATCAGGCAATCGATCTGTTGTTGTCGCTGCGTCACAAAACTCAAAAACGCCTCTTTTGACTGGAATTCAGACAGCACATAGCGTTCGCCACTTAAAAACGGCTCAAGCGACTGAGCCAATTGCTCAGAAGGCAAGAAAGTACAGATAGAAAGTTGCGATCGCACGTGCTTTTTGGAAGTAAGGGGATCAACTCGTTGTATAATTGCTTCCCCCCCAGGACAGACATCCTGTAAGGGACTCAATACAATGCTTAACATTAAGCTAACATTAGTTGAATTGTCATTAATTGTAATTGCCAAAATAGAAGGAAAATTCGTACTGAGCTCATAATATGATGTAGACCCTTTAAGCGTCTCCTACTCTGCGTTAAACAACATTTGCCTAGCTTACAGGCATTGCTTCCACCTGAAAAAGACGCACCGCCTACCCTGTATGTAGAGCGGTTGAGGCGTAAAAGTCATGGGACTGTGGACTCAAAGAGGCGCTTTCAGCTATTTTGAACTGCCAGCCAGACAGCACATACCCATGTCTACCCCCTGCCTGAAAGAATTTATCGCCATCGTCCCAATCTGCACGCAGAGGATGAGCCTCGCAGCAGTGCTGGAAATTTTCAGCCAGGACAACTGCGAGCCCAGCACCACCACTACTCGTTACACAAATAGCTTGGTAGTGGTGAACGAACAGCTACGCCCTATGGGAATACTGCACCTGAGCAGTCTACTGCCCTACTTGAACTTATCCAAATCGGCTTCTGGGGGGGCAATATTTAAAAGTGCCCCAGAAGCGACTTTAATGACAGCAGACTTCGAGCCGTCTTTGCCTCCTACCTTTCCGGGTGCAGCTTATGGAAGGAGCCTGGGAGAAGTAGAGCGAAAAGATGGGTTCGATCGCCCTGCGGTAAATAAAGCATCTGTGACATCGCGCCGACCCCAAATTGCGCCAGAATTTAATTTACAGCAACCTATTTTAGATCTCGGTCTATCCATCATTGAGCCGGTCGCCACCCTACCTGCCGATTTTACTCTCAAACAATTTTGGCCGTATTTGCAAGATCGGAGGTATAAAACTGCTCCCAGCCCTGACTGGGCTCTAGTCGATCCCACTGGCAAGTTTCTGGGCTTGCTGGATACTCAGCGTCTTCTGCAATACCTGGCCAATCGCTTATCGCCAGAAATATTAGCAGAATCCGAACCTCCACAAAAACCAGCAGCGCCAAGATTGCCTGTCGATCGCATCCCCTCAAACAACCCCACCACCACTACCCTAGAGGAAACCCTTCATCCCCTGATTGTACTGCTGGAACGACTGCCCTTACCCATCATGTTGCAAACAGGCAACGGTGAATCCGTAAACCAAAATTTAGCGTGGCGCAAACACTTTGGAGCCCTGCAAGACCCCGAATCGATCAGACGCGAAGCCGCTGAACTATTGGCAAAAGCACCACCTCCAGGGCAAGATGCCAAAGTGGAGGAATGGGACCATTTCTTTGGCGAAGCCTCAAATTTATTTGATTTTTCGGTTTTGCCGATCGCCACCCCAGCTAGAAACTCAGACGAGCCGACGACTCCTAACGATCGCACCTTTGCCCCTAAACTTTGTCATTTAGGTACAAATCCAAACACCTGCATTTGTATCTGTCCCATGCAAAATGGTTCCGAGCGAGCGTGGCAATTTATCAAAATCCCTCTGGGCAACGTTTTATCCAGCCAGGATCTGTCCCAAGATAGCCAAAGCACCCCCCAAAGTACACCAGAAGAGCTGCTTCAAGTGACTAAGTGTTATGAGAACTTTTGCTTAGCAACTTTAGGCGCAAACATGGATAGCTCCCTGGTAGCGCCTTCGATTCCCATGCTGGAACAAGAAACTCTGCGGCTTACACACGAAGCATTTGGCATCCAGTATGGAGATCTCAGAGCCAAGCAATCGGGACAACATATCGACGGTAAGCCGACCTCTGAGCCGGATAAAGGGTCGGAAATATTTAATAGCTCTCCAGAAGCGATCGGTGGTGACTTGTGGCTCGTGCTAGCACAGGATGTTACGGACGAGCAGCAAGTCGCCAAAGAACTGGCAGCTAAAAATGCCGATCTCATTCAACTCAATCGGCTTAAAGATGAATTTTTAGCCTGCATCAGTCACGAACTAAAAACTCCTCTCACAGCGGTTTTAGGCTTGTCCAGCTTGCTCAAAGATCGTTTGCTGGGCGAACTCAACGATCGCCAAATCCGCTATGCGCGACTGATCCATCAGAGCGCTCGCCATCTCATGACTGTCGTCAACGACATCTTGGATCTTACCCGTATGGAAACTGGGCAGCTGGAGCTGACCCTCGCTCCCGTGGATATCCAAAATGTATGCGATCGAGCTTATGAGCAAGCTCGACACCTCGTATGGGGAAAAAACAAAGAAGAAGAAGAAGAACGCATTGCCCTCACTCCAGAGCCTAACTTCACTCTGTCGATCGAAACCAGTTTAGAAAGCTTGATCGCAGACGAACTGCGCCTGCGTCAAATGCTTGTCAATCTGCTCTCCAACGCGCTTAAATTTACAGAGCCTAACGGTCACCTTGGCTTAAAAGTCAGCCGCTGGGAAGGCTGGATTGCTTTTACGGTCTGGGATACAGGGATAGGCATACCCGAAGAAAAACAACACCTAATCTTTCAAAAATTTCAACAGCTAGAAAATCCCCTCACCCGTCAGTTTGACGGTACCGGACTCGGACTGGTTTTAACCCAGCGTCTCGCTCGCCTTCACGGCGGGGATGTTACTTTTATTTCCAAGCCAGGTACAGGTAGCGAGTTTACGCTTCTCCTACCTCCCAGTCCACCTGGAAATACTTATGAATTCCCCACAATGAGTTCTGAATGGGAAGAAAATTCTCTAAATCAAAATTCTTATTTTGTTCAGCAAAACTCTTATGCCACACACCAGAAGTCAGAAGCTTCATCTCGCTTAGTTTTAATCGTAGAAACCACACCCCGATCGATCGAAGAACTAACAAACCAGCTTTTGGGGTTGGGCTATCGAGTCGTCATTGCTCGCTCCGGTACGGAAGCTTTAGAAAAAGCGCGACGGTTGCAACCTTGTGCCATTTTCCTCAATCCCCTCCTACCTCTCCTCTCAGGTTGGGATGTACTCACTTTGCTCAAATCATCTCCCCAAACTCAACACATACCAGTGATCGTCACCGCCACTAGGGCAGAAAAGAATTACGCTTACAGTAAGCGAGCTAATAGCTTTTTGACTTTGCCGGTGCAACTGGATGATTTGCGCCAAACTTTGGAAAGCTTGGCCCACCCTCAAGCATCCGAAAAGGGTCAAGCTTCCGGGACCGGTTTGATCGTTCTGCGGCTTAGTACACGTGCGCCAGGGGATTTAGCAGAGGATCGCAACAGTGCGATCGCAACAACTAATTTATCTGTCGAGCCGACTCACCAGCCGGCTTCTAGCACGGCAATATTTAAGACTTCTCCAGCAGGCGATTTGGAGGGCGAGAAAGTCGCAAATTCACACCAGGCTTCCTCGTTCCCTCACCCCAATTTGAGTAAACTTTTACATCAATACAATTACCGGATTTTAGAAGTTGACGATCTCGATCAAGCCGAACTTCTAGCGCGGGTTTGGCAGCCCCAGGTAGTCTTACTCGAAAGCCAAATTTCCGATCCTATACCTTACTTGGAACAGCTGAGCCAACACCCAGCCTTGGCAAGTTTGCCCTTGGTGGTTTTGGATGAAGCGACTGCTAAAGCTGCTCTTCAAGTAAGCGGTAAACATGGAAAGTTGCCTTTACAAGTATTTCCTTGTTTGACAGCCCCTGGATC
>NZ_JACJUP010000291.1:0-6369 GCF_014748295.1 Planktothrix sp. FACHB-1355
TCCTTTTGTCGCGCCAATGCCATCGTCTGAGGCAAAACGCCAACCAAAGAGCCCAGCACATCATCCGGCAATTGCGCCACCATTTCCGCATCAAAAAAAGCTTCAAACTGAAGCAACAACTTTTCCGCACGCTCTAGCGGATCTCGCTTATCAGCTAACTGTTTTGTGAGCATAATCCACTGTCGTCGAGTCTTATAAGCAGTCTGTCGCGCCTCATAGGAATCTGGCACAACTAAAGAAAAATTTCCCACAGGAATAGCCCGCTGGCAATCATTATCAAATGTGCCACCAACAGCAGATCCCGGCCCAGCAAACTCTGCATGGTAAGATTTGTAAAGGATCAGCCCATTACGCTTGTTCCTATTCACTACTAACAGTTCACCGCTGTGCAATTGTGCCACAATTTCCGACTTGTTACGATCCTCATTTTCATGTTTCATATCGCGTTATTTCTGAAAAATTATTTGTCAAAAATTAGTAGTAAGTAGTAAGTAAAATTAACGAATAACTACTTGCTACTTACTATTAACCTACACCAAGCGCTTATGCAACAACAAACGCCTCGGTCGCCCCAGCAGCAAAGAACTCCAACTCGAATCGACTTGGTGTAAGCGATAACCTAACTTGAAATAAAGTCGCCGTGCTTGATGATTATTTTCTAATACGTGAAGGTAGACATCGTGAAAACCCCATCCCAGAGCGATTCGTTCGCAAGTAAGCAACAATTGTTGAGCCGCTCCCTGCCGGCGACATTCGGTTCGTACTGCCAAATTGGATACATAAGGGTACTGCGGCAAACCGATCGGCAACCAAGGATGAGTTGAGCGCAAGGCCATTTCTACCGTTCCTGCCAAATAATCGCAGTCGCTGGGGCGAGTCGTCACAGGTTCTACCGCTACAAGACAAATGTAACGAGGAGAAGTTGATTGCAGCCTAGTACGTAAATCTTCGTAAATCCCCAGACGCAACAATGGATAAATCCAGCCACCGATACCGACACGAGAATGAAAGCTATCAGCAAGGATTTCTGCAAGAGCAGTCAAATCCCTAGCTTTAGCTGCACGGATGAGAAAGTGGTTCAAGCTCGCTAATTCGGCCCTTTGCCGTATGCTAGCGTCTGTTTCGCCTGCGGTTGGCGAAACAAAGTTATTTTCCTGGCAGTGTTTTGAGGACGAGAACAAGGGTTTCACAACTGTTTACTATTTGACACTCGTCACGGCGGATGCCGGGTATTCTAAATTTAACCAGACAATTGCCAAGACCGACCTCAAGCTAAGAAGTGCAAGCATCCTTCTCTGACTGCATTAGGATTGTGAGAGAGGGTGTATAAACCTTATTACGGGCAAAGCATTTGTAACGAAAAATTTGGATTGGCAGCCAAAGGCTATCTATACAAAAGTTTCGCCCACACTGGTTTGTCAGGCCGCAACGAAACCTAGCTTAAGAGCGTGTCTTGGTTAGCAATGCTAAACTGGTATTTCTCTTACAGCCTAACGCTAGTGTGTGCCAACCGTCCTACCTTCAAAGCTGCTGGCACGATAAATGTCATCTACTTTGTTTTACGCTGAAAAGTTAAATCCAGTGCTAAGTCAGTCAACCTTTAAAAATTGTTACCAAGGGCTCTGTTGGCTTCTCGGTTTAAGCCAAAAAATTAGCGTTGCAAATTTTTACACCAGATCCCTTCCTCCTAAGCGAGGAACACAGATAAGAAATTTTACTCACACAAAGGAACTCGGAAATGAACTTTCATTGCAATGGCCCAAAAGGGAGGCAGCGTCGATCGCCTGCCAAACTTTATACAGGCCCAAAGGCAGCTGCAATATCAAAAGCTCGTTTTGCTGGTTGACCTTGCCGCTATATGGAATCGATCCTACGCCTGGGGACAAAGTTGCCACAACCGCTCTTAGGGCTGAAAATTTTAATACAGCGGCTCTTGGTAAAGGGCAGAAGTACTTTAGCCTGCTTTCCAACCGCTCCCATTTCAACAGTTTACCATTTGCCTGTGTTTGGCGTTTTTTGCATCTGCGTTTGGCGAAACAAACCATCGATTTTACTGGGCTTTGGTAGTCTGATGAGACGGTTTTTCCTCCAAGAGTACCTTAGGCAGGAGAGCGGTTTATGAAATCTCAATATATGAATAAGCCGAAAATTCTGGTTGTTGATGATGAACCAGATAATCTCGACCTGCTGTATCGCACTTTCTATCGAGAATATAAAGTTTTGAGGGCAGAATCGGGACTGGCTGCCCTAGAAATTTTGGCATCGGAGAGGGATATCGCCGTGATTATCTCGGATCAGCGTATGCCACTGATGAGCGGCACAGAATTTTTGAGTCTCACCGCCACTCAGTATCCAGATATCATTCGGATTATCTTGACCGGCTACACGGATGTGGAAGACCTCGTAGAAGCAATCAACAGCGGTAAGGTATTCAAGTACGTTACGAAGCCGTGGGAAGCAGAACACCTGCAAGCAGTAGTGCGGCAAGCGCTGGATACCCACAACGTCCTCAAAACTCGCACTCAGGAACTGTGCCGCACGCTGCGTCAGGAATCTCTGCTCAATACAGTTACCAATACCATTCGCTCCCACACCGATTATCGACAGATTCTCCAGACGATCGTCAACACGGTCGGTCATATGCTGGAAGCGGACATCTGTATTCTCCGTCCTTTCCAAGACGATCGGATGGGAGACGAATGCTTTGTTTATCAAAGACAGAAGACTGTTTTACCATACCCGTCGGAAGTGAGGGAAGAATCACCCAAGGAAGCACAGGCTTCTCAAATTGCGCTTTTAGCGGAGACGGTGTGGGAAACCCACGATGTCCTGGTGTTCGACGATATTACAACCGACGATCGCATCCAAGGCGACACACCGGCACAAAAACAACGTGCGATCGCATACAGTACCGCTGACATTCGCTCCAGTTTGGTAGTACCCTTGATTTGCCAATTGGAACTGATGGCTGTATTGGCACTGCATCAATGCGGAGAGCCCCGTCGCTGGCAAGATGATGAGGTGCAGTTGGTATTCATGGTTGCCGATCAAGCAGCCCTCGCCCTATCTCAAGCACGCGCTTACGATCGTTCCCTGGCAATGGCAAAACGGGAAGCTTTGATTAACACGATCACTTCCGCAATTCGCTCCAGTCTCGATCCCCAAGATATCTTTGCCGCGATTACCCAACAACTCGGTCAAGCGCTCAAGGTAGATGGCTGCACTCTTTCTCTGTGGACAGAATCCGATGAATTTGTTCAGTGCGTCGGATTATACGACAAAAGTTTAGATTCTTCCATAAGTGTAGGCACAGCTTTAACAGACGCAACTTTCCTAGAAAAAACATTTTCCTCAAACTCTTCATTACAAGGTGCGATCCAAAATACCAATTCCCAGCTAGGAAGCAGAGAACGAGCTAAAATCCCAAATTCTTCCCAGTTACCTCAATCCGTAGCGCCGATCGCAGGCAATCCCGTTTTGCAGCAATTGCTCAGTACCCAACAACCGGTGGCGATCAATGACCTGGAAGCAAATCCAGATATGCAAGGCTTCGATTTGCCTTTGCGCTCTTCCGCACGAGCCCTGATGGTAGTACCCTTAATCGCCGAAGGCAGAATCATCGGCAGCATTACTTTGCGAGAAGCCACAAACTCTCGTTGCTGGCAACAAGCAGACATTGACTTGGCCCAAGCTGTGGCAGCTCAAGCTGCGATCGCCGTAGAACACGCCCGCCTATATCAGAAAACGCGACAGCAGGCAGAGCGCTTGCAGGAACTAGACAAACAAAAAACCGAATTCTTCCAAAATATTTCCCACGAATTCCGCACGCCCCTCACCCTGATGATGGGCCCATTAGAATCGGCAGTCGATCGACAGCAAGATTTGCCTCACGACCAAGCGGTAATCGCCCTCCGCAATTGTCGTCGATTGCTGCGATTAGTAAATCAATTGCTGGATTTGCAGCGACTCGATGCCAGACGGATGCAAGCCAGTTTCCGTCCTTGCGATTTGGTGATTATGGTCAGCCAAATTATGGAAGCCTTCCGACCCTACTGCGAAAAAAAGGGTCTGCGTCTGATCGCAGATCTCAACTCCTGTCCGATGGTCTATCTAGATCCGGAAAAATTTGACAAGGTACTCTACAATCTCCTCTCCAATGCTATGAAGTTTACCGACTCCGGTGGCAGTATAGCCGTTAAGGTGGAAAGAGCGGGAGACCACGTTCGCATCCAAGTCAAAGACACTGGCATCGGTATTCGTACCGAACAGATCCCCCATCTGTTTGAGCGCTTCCGGCAAGCAGAAGGGTCTGTCAATCGCTCTTATGAAGGTTCCGGTTTGGGTCTGGCGCTGGTAAAAGAATTGGTGGAACTCCACGGCGGTCAAATCTCCGTGGAGTCGATTTATCAAGCCGGAAGTACTTTTACCGTTTGGTTGCAAACGGGGATATCTCACCTGCCTCTAGATCAGGTACTGGAAGTGCCAACGCAACTACAACCGAACCGCGCCGCCGTGGAATTGGCAGATCTGGAACTGATCGGCACAGTAGGAGAAAATACTGAGTTAAAAGTAGATTCCCCAACGGAAAACTCGGTACAGGCTCGCAATCGTATTTTGGTGGTAGATGATAACCCGGATCTGCGCTCTTATGTATCTAGAGTTCTACAGGCATCAGGGTTTGAAGTTTTGACAGCCCGCGATGGAGCTGAGGGTTTCGGTGTGGCGAAAGCTAACCGTCCTGACTTAATTGTGACCGATTTGATGATGCCGATGGTGTCCGGTTTGGAAATGATTCGTATGATCCGGGAACAGCAGGATTTGAAGGGAACGCCGATTATCCTGCTCACGGCTAAAGTGGATGAAGATACTCGCATTGAAGGTACGGAATTGGGTGCAGATATCTATTTGGCTAAGCCGTTTAACGATCGCGAATTGCTGGCGGCTGTGCGGAATCTGCTGGAACTCAAGCAGAATGAACGCCGCGTTACGGAACTGAATAAATATCTCACAGAATCTGTGCTGAAGCGCTTCTTGCCACCGACAATGGTACAAAAAGCAGCCACTGGCGGGCTGTCTCTGGATTTGAAGCCGGAACCTCGTTTAGTAACAATTCTGTTTAGCGATATTGTCGGTTTTACGCAACTATCCAATACTTTGCGGAGTCGTCGGGTGGCGGAATTGTTGAATGAATATTTCGAGTATATGACTAGGGCGGTGTTCGACAACGGCGGTACTGTCGATAAGTTTATGGGAGATGCGGTGCTGGCAATGTTTGGCGCACCGGAGGAACTGACTCCCAACGAACAGGTACGGCGAGCGATCGCAACGGCTCGGCAAATGCGTCAATATTTAGATGACCTCAATCTGCGCTGGCAAGATCAGGGGATTCCCCGCGTTCAGTTCCGCTGCGGTATTCATCAGGGAACGGCTGTAGTCGGTATGTTTGGCAGCGCCGAACGAGCTGACTATACAGCAATTGGCCCCACGGTCAACATCGCTTCTCGACTTCAACAAGCCGCAGCACCTGACTGCATCCTGGTTTCGGCTGCTGTCGCCGATTATCTGGATGAGTCTGAAATTACTAAAGGCAGTCCCCTACAGCTCAAAGGTGTGGATGAAACGGTTCTCACCTTCATCGTCAACCCCAATATCAAGAAGTCTTAGCAATGAAGAAAGAAAGGTGGGAGGTGTTGTGCGATCGCGAAAAGTTGTGTTATCCTAGTTTGAGTGATGTTGAAAGTTAGTCGATCGCATCGTCCCAAAACCTTGCGGGTGTAGTTTAGTGGTAAAACTTTAGCCTTCCAAGCTAATAATGCGGGTTCGATTCCCGCCACCCGCTTTGAGAAAAACCTAGTCATGTCAAGTATTTCATCACTCGATCGACTTTAGCGCAGCTAAATATTGGGTATGATTTTGGGTATTGGTTGGGTATGAACTGATACCTCTTATGCCAGAAGCAATTGACAAGAAACTATTGAGCGAACGAGACATCTGTACGAAGTACATTACACCCGCTCTGACCAATCAGGGTTGGGATATCATGGCTCAGATTCGGGAAGAGGTAACGCTTACCAAAGGTCGGGTAATTGTGAGAGGAAAGCTGACGAGTCGGGGCGAGCTAAAACGGGCAGATTACGTGCTGTATTATAAGCCGGGTTTGCCTTTGGCGGTGATTGAAGCGAAGGACAATAATCACGGCGTTAGCGATGGGATGCAGCAGGCGATCTCACAACTGGCGAACTGATCGATGTACCGTTTGTTTTTAGTTCTAATGGTGATGCGTTCATGTTTTGCGATCGCACTGTCACCACAGGACAGCGAGAGCGAGAAATTCCCCTTGACCAATTCCCTACACCGCAGGAACTTTGG
>NZ_JACJUP010000292.1:0-6285 GCF_014748295.1 Planktothrix sp. FACHB-1355
GCCCGATCGAACCATGCAGTTAAGGCTACTGCCAGAGCGTCCGCTGCATCGTCCGGTTTGGGAATATAATCTAAATTTAACTCCCGCGCCACAGACTGCTGCACGTCATACTTATCCGCATTGCCCATGCCGGTAAGCGCCTGTTTTATTTGTGCTGGCGTAAACTCTACTATCGGTAGTTTATGCTGAGCTAAGACTAACATCAGTACACCTCGCGCTTGGGCTACAGCAATCGTATTTCCCATGCGATAAAAAAATAGTTTTTCGATCGCCACCAGATCCGGTTGCCACTGCTGTATTAATGTATGCAAATCTTCATAAATTATGTTGAGTCGTTCTCCGATGTCTAGATCGGATGAAGTTTTTATGACTCCAAAGTCTAGCAGGGTCGCGGGAGTTTGCTCTAGCTTTGGGCAAATAATGGCCCCAAATCCAACTACTGCCAGCCCTGGGTCTAATCCCAAAATTCGCTGCTCCATAAGAAAATCTCACCCAGATATCGCTCTGTGCAACATGAATCTTATGGCATACAAGCTTAGGGTTGATCGATCGCCAATAACTCTGGTAACAAATACCTAGTTGAACATACTGCTTAAGTGGAGATATTAGCTCGATAACCTAAAAACTTCTATTATACACTTGTCTGACGAACCTTTTTGAATACCTCGCCCAAATCATCTATGTCCCTCAGTTTATTCAAACAAGCCCTTCTTGTCCTGTCCCACGAGTCACGAAGTCGCACTCCCCAGCGAGTCAATACATGGTTCAAATGGTTGGCTCCTGGATTGTTGGTGAAACGCTGGTTGCTTTTGAGTGCAGGCGGTGTCTTGCTCACCAGTCTGGGGTTGGCCATCTGGGTAAAGCTAACTCCCATTTATCGCCTCATTCAGCTGATCAACGACATCTTAGAAAAGGTTGCTTCCTTCTTTCCCAGCTATATCAGCGGCCCGCTCGTAGTAGCGTTCGGTATCCTGTTTATTCTGTGGGGACATACTCGCAGTTTCAATGCTATTACGGAAGTTCTCAAACCAGCAGGAGATGAAGAACTGATTGATATGCTGCTAGCCCATCGCCGCCTCAATCGCGGCCCGAAAATTGTGGCGATCGGCGGCGGTACGGGTCTTTCTACTTTGCTGAGAGGTTTAAAAACTTACAGCGCCAATCTTACAGCGGTTGTGACGGTGGCGGATGATGGCGGTTCTTCTGGGCGTTTGCGGCGGGAAATTGGCGTGCTGCCACCAGGGGATATTCGCAATTGTTTGGCGGCGCTAGCAGATGAGGAAAAGTTATTGACGGAGTTGTTTCAATATCGCTTTCGCGCTGGGGATGGTTTGGTCGGTCACAGTTTTGGTAATCTGTTCCTGACGGCGATGAGCGAAGTTACTGGAGATTTGGAACGAGCGATCGCTGCCAGTTCCAAAGTTTTGGCGATCAGAGGACGGGTGCTACCGGCGACGCTTAGCGATGTCCGTTTGTGGGCTGAGTTAGCAGACGGACGCTGCATTGAGGGAGAATCTAAGATTACGGAAGCTAAAGGAAATATTGTCAAAATTGGTTGTATTCCCGCCAATCCTCCCGCTTTGCCGAAAGCTTTGCAGGCAATTCGCGAAGCGGATTACATTATTATTGGCCCAGGTAGCCTCTACACCAGCGTGATTTCTAATTTGTTGGTGCCGGAAATTGCAGAAGCGATCGCAGAACGACAAGTTCCCAGCATCTACGTTTGCAATATCATGACTCAGCCTGGAGAAACTCAAGGATACACCGTTTCCGACCACATCCGAGCCATTGACGAAGCCTGCGGGAAGCGATTGTTTAATGCCGTATTGGTGCAGCGGAAATCACCGTCGGCTAACGCTCTGATTCGCTACGCACAAGAAAATTCTCATCCTGTTTTCCTCGATCGCGAGGCAGTCGAACAGTTGGGGCGTAGAATTGTGTTGGCGAATGTGATGGATGAGGATAAAAATACGGCTTTGGTGCGCCATAATTCTCAGAGGCTAGCGCGGGTGTTGCTGCGCTGGTACAGTCGCGCTCAATCCCAACCAGTTGGCGATTTTAAATTTTAGGTTTTCGATCGAAAATGGTGATAGAACCGCAGGCAATTCGTCTTTCTGATGCTGATGCGACGCGATCGTTGGGTCGCGCTTTGGGTCAGTCTCTACAAGCTGGTAGCGTAATTTTACTGGAAGGAGATTTAGGTGCTGGCAAAACTACTTTAGTTCAAGGTATAGGTGAAGGATTGGGCATACTAGATGCGATCGTCAGCCCTACTTTTACATTGGTGAATGAGTACCCAGAAGGAAGATTGCCTTTGTATCATTTGGATTTATACCGTTTGTCAGCGGCAGAAGTCGATTCTTTGCACCCGGAAACTTTTTGGGAAGGGGTCGAAGTGCCTTTGGGAATTGTGGCGATCGAATGGTCGGAACGATTGCCATACAAGCCGCCTAGCTACCTGCATCTTGCTCTTGCTTATCGGGAAGATGGCAGTCGTCAAGCTAACATTACATCGTTCGGTGAATTTAACTTAAATCTTCTCACATTACCAACCATTAGTTAATTGCTGTTCTAGGGATTAGGTTTGTATTGAAAATTCTTCTGGATCTGTTCCCCAATTTACCCAACAAATTGCTTCTCTTGCAGATTTTAGAGCGGGCGGTACTCGCAAAACGTGGATGTATCCTGTGCTAGGACAAGTCATTTTCAGCAATCGAATTGGTTCAAGATCAGCATCCTCATCAACTTTTAGTAGAGAATATTCCTGCCAAGAATCTATTTCAACCGCGTAAAGTTCTTTGCAGATTCGTGGGTAACCAATCCCTTGAATCAACGCTCGACGAAGCTCTACGTTCTTTTCATCTAACAGCCAATCCGCCTTCCACTGGTTAGGATGAATTTTTCTATATTTGAAAGGCAATCTCACACCACGATAAGCATACACCTGGAAGCCATCAACAAATTCAATGGCAGGGCTTCCTTCTGCATGAAGCTGGTTTGCTGAGTCGAAAGATAAGATTCTAGGGCGATCGCAAACTACGCAAATCTTTTCATAAGGAAAAATCCAACCGCATTCAGAAACTAGCAAATGAAATGCCAACCACATTTTTCCATCGCAAGGTAATTTGAGGATAGAGAAGTTGAAATCAAAATAACTACCATAATAAGTCCATGTTTCAAATGGAATACATTCGCTAAAAAACTGTTTTCGTAATTTTATTGGAATTTGCTCTTTTAGTTGCAGTAAAATTTGATTTCGCCGTTCATTTCCAATTTGATCCCACAACGATCTAAGCTCATCACCTATCACAGACCATACTTGATTTGAAAGTGAACTTAATCCCGGAAATCTCAATTTATGTTTGATGTCTCCCAGCTTGCGTTTCAGCCCTTTTCTTAATTCATGGGTGACTATTTCTAAAGCTGCATAAGGACTCTGGGCAAAAATAATTTCAGGTTCTTCTTCATCAATTACTTCATAAGTTAGTTTGACTGCTTCAGCAGCTTTTTGACGGTCAATTGGTTCGGTAGAAAGCGCGATCGATCTCCATTTCTCCCGATAAAGGGGAATTTGTGCTTCTTGTTCGGGAGTCAGTTTCTCAATCATTCTGGGTCTAGAGGGTTTATGGTGGAAAATGTTTGTATATGTTATGGATAGGTGGGATATGGTGGGTTAAGGCATGGGAAGTTAATTATTGGTTGAAAGTGTTGAAATTATCGCCCGTGCCTAACCCACCCTACAATTAAATAAGTTTTTATAAATAAATTTAATATTCCCCTATATTTACACAATTCGTGGTATTCTTAAATAATGGAAATCTGCTTGCAAAAAATATTACAGGCTAGTTCTTCCTCATCAAAATTAGTATATCACAAAAAAATGTAAGAGTCAAGAGAAATACCTCTTTATTCTCAATCCCGATCCAAAGAGGAAGATTAACCCAAAACTCGCTAACATAACCCCTTTTTTTATTAAAAATCTGTGCAATCGCGACTTCGGTCGTCACATTAACCAAATGTCAAAGCTTTCCCGCGCACATCGGTGTACAGCTTACCTTTTTCGTAAACAACTTGACCGCCGACAATCGTAAAAACTGGCCATCCAGTCAAATTCCATCCCTCAAAAGGACTCCAACCGCATTTAGTTAACAATTCCTCGCGCAAAACAGGGCGATAATTATCCAAATCTACTAATACCAAATCGGCATCGTAACCGGGAGCGATCGCACCTTTTTTAGGAATCTTATACGCCTTCGCCACAGCAGTAGACATCCAGTTAGAAACTTGTGCAACAGTACACCTTCCCTGCATCGCTTGAGTTAGCATAATCGGCAAAGAAGTTTCCACACCAGGCATTCCAGAAGGCGTATTCGGATAACCTTGAGCTTTTTCTTCTAAAGTGTGCGGCGCGTGGTCTGTAGCGATAAAATCAATAACGCCATCGAGTAGCGCTTGCCAAAGAACTTCGTTATCGCGGTGCGATCGCAACGGTGGATTCATCTGCGCTAATGTGCCTATTTTTGCATAAGCATCCGTATTCAGAACCAAATGTTGCGGGGTTACCTCAGCAGTTACCCAACTTGGTTTATCCTGACGCAGCAATTCTGCTTCTTCACCAGTTGACATATGTAAAATATGCAACCGTCGCTGATATTTTTTAGACAAACGCAGCGCCAACTGAGTAGCATTGAGAGCAGCTTGATTATCCTGAATTTGGGAATGAATGGCAGGATCGGTAATACCGGCAAATTCCTGGCGTCGTCGATTAATGCGGTCTTGGTCTTCGGCGTGAACGGTGATGAGTCTTTCCCCTTTAGCAAATATAGCTTCCAGCCACTCTTCGCGATCGACCAACAACGCGCCGTGCATCGATCCCATAAAAATTTTAATACCGCAAGTCGGGTTAGCCTCAAGCAAATCAGGCAAGTTTTCTGCCGTTGCGCCCATAAAAAAGCCATAATTGACTAGGCACTTCTGGGCAGCCCGTCGTAACTTATCATCCAGATTCGCTTGCGTTGTCGTTAGAGGACGAGTATTGGGCATTTCCAAGAACCCTGTCACCCCGCCTTTGGCGCAGGCGCAACTGGCAGTAAACAAATCTTCCTTATGTTCCAGTCCCGGTTCCCGAAAGTGTACTTGGGGGTCAATTACCCCAGGCAACAAGGTCAAACCATCGGCGTCGATTTCCTTATCTCCCGTTTCTTTGGCAGTATCTAGAATTGTGGATGCAACCTCAACAATTTCGTCGCCACAGATTTTTACATCTCCTACCATAAATTCACCACTCGGTAAGAGAATTCTGGCACGACGGATAAATAAGGATGGATGGGAAGACATGGTAAACAAAGTAAGGGGGAGTTTCAGTACAATTATCGCTCGCGATCGCCGCTCTGAAAATAGCGATAAACATATAATGTATGGGGAAAGCCGGATTGCTCTCCAAGCAAACAATTCTCGACTTGCTTAAATTCGATCGAAGAAGTTGAGAGTGGCATCTTTGCTAATTATGCCAAAGTAGATTGTGGCAATACAGTTTAACCTTTTCTCCTCAACCACTTGACTAATTTGGTAATCTATATTATATCCAGTGATTAAATGCCTATGACTCGCGTGCAGGATCAAGCTTCTGATAAAAATCCGCAATCAACATCCGAAAATCCTTTGTTGGAAGGAGTCAAAACCATTGGCTTAAGCGTCATATTGGCTTTGGGGATTCGGACTTTCGTCGCGGAAGCTCGTTACATTCCCTCTGGGTCAATGCTGCCAACCCTACAAATCAACGATCGCTTAATAGTCGATAAGTTAAGTTACCACTTCCAAACTCCGCAGCGGGGAGATATTGTGGTATTTTCACCCACAGACACGCTCAAGCAACAAAATTTCAAAGATGCTTTCATCAAGCGCGTGATCGGTCTACCGGGTGAAAAGGTGGCTGTTAAGGGGGGAAGAGTTTACATCAATAATAAACCCCTACAGGAAAAATATATTGAAGATGCGCCAGACTACCAATACGGCCCAGTGACGGTACCAGGCGACTCCTACCTGGTTTTGGGCGATAACCGCAATAATAGCTACGATAGCCACTACTGGGGTTTTGTGCCTCGCGATCGCATCATCGGTAGGGCTGTAGTTCGCTTCTGGCCCCTCAATCGCTTAGGAGAATTAGACCCAGAACCACTTTATCCTGCTGCTGGCAAATAGGAGTGGGGGAGTGGGGGAGTGGGGGAGTAGGAGAATAAATCTTTTCCCTTTTCCCTTTTCCCTCTTCCCTCTTCCCTCGCCCCT
>NZ_JACJUP010000293.1:0-6343 GCF_014748295.1 Planktothrix sp. FACHB-1355
ATCGGTGACAATACACAACTGACAGACGATCGGTCTTTGTTATTGAGGAGTCAGTCGTCAGTCGTCGGTAGCAATGCGCCGATCGGTGACAATACACAACTGATAAATGATTTGTTATGGGCAGTCAGTAGCGAAGTACTGACTGCTGACAAGCAAGAACTGACAGCTGCAACGCCAGTATTATCAACGGCAGGAGATCGAAACACCGCAGCAGCAAAAGAAGAACCTGCGCCCGATCCAACTGCCGAGACGGCGAAAAGCGCTGCCCTGTTGGGTTCGCCGTTGAGTGTGGTGATGCCTTCCGATGAGGTGGAAGAGTTCGCCACTACTGGCAATATCGTTCCAGAAGTAGCACAAAATCAGGAATGGGGTTCTCAGTCTCTGCCTGGGAAAGAGATGGCCCCAACAGACCTATCCTCCGATGTTGCGATTATTGATGAAATACTGATAGCGGGTGAATCGGAGAAATCTGCTGGCTTAGCGACGAAAGAAGGGGAATTATCGTATTTTACAGTGCGGGATACGGAATTAGTCCAGACGCCGAACCCTTCGAGATCGATCGAAATCGATCCGGAACCAGTATTTTCTCCCAATCCAGAAGCGGAAATCTTACCGACGGGGCATATTGGCACAAGCAGCGGCAATATTCGCAACAGACGCCAAAACCAAAGGCAACAATCGCAAAGAAGACAGTCTCAAGGTAGACAGCAGCAAGCGCCAGCTACGGGGACGCCTGTGAATATCCCTCCGACGGTGGGGGTGATCGAATTGTTTGCAGACCGCTTGGAGTACGATGCGGCGCGGCAAATTTTCACAGGGGTAGGTAATGTGGAGATGCGCTATCAGGGCGGGGTGCTGACTGCCGATCGCGTGCAAGGCAATTTGGTGAATCGGGTTGCTGTGGCTGAGGGTAGTGCGGCTTTTCGGCGCGGTCAGCAGAATCTGCGCGGCCAAAGGATTGTGTATAACTTTGTACAAGATAGCGGTAATATTCGTAACGGTAGCGGCGAGATCTTTTTGCCTACTTCTGGTACTGACTTGGCGTTTAATTTACCGAATACGGGTGTGGTTCCTCCTGTGGTGGCGGAACGACCGTTGAGCGATCGCCTGTTGGGAAGTCAAGCGCCGCAACAAGTTACCAGTGTGGGTGGAATTAATTTGGTATTCGGCGGCACCAGACCGGGTAGCGGTTTACCGAGTGCGGGAAGGGGTGGCGAAGTTAGGCGGATACGTTTTGAGGCGGAGAATATTGATTTTTATCCGAGAGGTTACAGGGCGAGAAATGTGCGGTTGACTAATGACCCGTTTTCGCCGCCGGAATTGGAAGTTCGGGCTGACCAAGCGATTGTGACGCAGGTGAGTCCGTTGCGGGATGAGGTGGCGCTGACTCGTCCTCGCTTGGTGTTCGATCAAGGTTTTGCTTTGCCGATTCCGCGATCGCGCTATGCGTTCGATCGCACTGAGAGCGAACCGCCGATCTTTCAAGTTGGCTATGATGAGCGAGAGCGGGGTGGGGTTTATATCTACAGGGGTTTTGAGGTCTACAGAAGCAGTAAGGTCAGATTTTCGGTCACGCCTCAGTTTTTTATTCAGCGGGCCATATCTGAGGGTTTTGGCAATCCTGCGGAATTGTTTGGCGTCAGGGCTAGATTCAGCGCTACGGTTGGCCCGCGTACTCTCGTGGGGTCTTCTGTAACGGTCAACAATTTCGGTTCCGAAGGAATTGCAGAGAAAATACGCGCAAATACGCGATTGGTACAGGTAATCGGCACTCGTTGGCCGCACCGATTAACGTTGGAATATAGTTTCCGCGATGAATTGTTCAATGGGTCTTTGGGATATCAAACTGTACAACAAGCGATCGGCGGTGTGCTGACTTCCCCCGTTTTTCCTTTGGCGAAAACAGGGGCTAATTTGACTTATCAAGTTGGGGCTCAGTATATTAATGCGGATACCGATCGTCTGGAATTGCTTGCACCTGTGCGGACAAATAACCGCACTAGCTTAGGTCGCTACCAAGCTAGCGTTTCTATCAATCGCGGTATCCGTTTGTGGCGAGGACAAGCTTTACCTGCAACTGCATCTCAGGGTTTGCGATATACGCCGGTTCCTGTTATTCCTTTTGTTTCTTTAGTTCCCAGTGTTACCAGTACTACCAGTTTGTATAGCAACGGTGAAACTCAAAGTACTTTTACGGGTAGCATTGTTTTGTTAGGACAATTCGGTCATTTTTCTAAGCCTGTTCTAGATTATACCGGGTTTAATCTCCGCTTGACACGGGTGTTAAGAAATGGTGAATCGCCTTTCTTTTTCGATCGCGTTGTTGATGAAAGAGTACTTTCTTTTGGTGTGACGCAGCAACTTTACGGCCCGTTTCGGATCGGTTTTCAAACTGCTATTAATTTGGATACTAATAAAAGTATCAGTACGGATTATTTTTTGGAATACAGCCGCCGCACTTACGGGATTACTTTGCGTTACAATCCAGATGTGCAGTTGGGTGCGATTCTGTTGCGGATTAGCGATTTCAATTGGAATAATGGTGGCCAACCTTTCGGCGGGACTGGGGTAAGATTTGTGGATTTTGGCGTTCTTCAAGATTACTAGCCGCAAGTGAAAGAATGAAGAATAGCGAGTTTAATTTTTAATTAAACCTCTTAATATGGTAACAGTTCAATTCAGACAGATAAATATTCCGCCAGGACAGCGAGTGCTGCTGCACGATGTCAGTTGGCAAGAATTTGAAGCAATTTTGGCAGAACTTGGAGAACATCGTGCCAATCGATTAGCTTACAGCCAAGGAATATTGGAGATTAGGATGCCATTGCCAGAACATGAGGTAGATAAAGAACTGATTGGTGACATGATAAAATTATTGTTAGAAGAATTGCAGATTGATTGCGAGTGTTTTGGTTCGACTACGTTCAAGCGAGAAAGCAAAAAAGTTGGGGTTGAACCAGACCAATGTTTTTATATTCAAAATCATGAAGTGATGAGGGGGAAAAGGCGCGTAGACTTGACGGTAGATCCGCCTCCCGATTTGGCGATCGAAATCGATGTTACTTCTAAAACACAGTTGGAAGCTTATGAAGTTTTACAAGTCACCGAACTGTGGCGATACGAAAATAATAAGTTACAAATTAATATACTGCAAGAAGGCAAATATATTGGCTCTCAAAGCAGTCCGATTTTCCCAGAATTACCGATTATTGAACTCATAACTGAGTTTGTCGCGCAAAGCGTTACTCTGGGCAGAAGTCCTACTTTGAGAGCATTTCGCGATCGCATTAGGCAATTAATTAGGAATTAGCTTCTCAACAGGAATGTCAGAACGCGACGGATATAAGTTTCCCACGATTCATTTGCGGGTGGGAAAATGAGCGTGTAAAGCATTATGCCGCTAATTGTATCGAAGACTAAATTTGGATCGATATCTGCCTGAATTTCACCTCGTTTTTTGGCACGTTCCAAAACAATGCTAAAGGCTTGTCTTCGGGGTTGAAGGTATTTTGTCCAGTATATCTCGGCAAAACGAGGGTGGTTTGATGCGGTGCTGACAATCGAGGCTACTGTTTGTCGCCCTAATGGATTTAATGTTATTTGGGCGGCGCTTTCGATGAGGGCGTCAATATCTTTCCAAAGGTTACCTGTTTCGGGTAATACTACGTCTTGTCTGAGGCTTTCGATCGCATCTGCAACGAGTTCTTCTTTGGAATTATACCACCGATAAATTGTGGTTTTACCTACGCCTGCGCGGGATGCGATCGCTCTTTACTAGATATTCGTCAAGAGTTCGCTCTTTTGCCACTGATTGAATGATATTATGTTTGTTGTGAGTTGCGATGAAGGACGGCAATAGTAAATAAACTAAAAGCGATCGCATTTTACTTTTTACTTGTTAAAAGCTTATGCAGTAATTGGAAAGCTTTTACTATTAGTTCTTCTAGCCACAACATCGCTAAATCAAGCCATTCTAGTATCTGTTCTAATGGGTGCTTTACATATCCGGCTGGCTTGGCTTTAATTTCGATCCAATCTGACTCGGAATTACGGGGAGAAGATGTGCGATCGCCCTCATTTGTGTTACGATTAGATGCAGCTAGCGATGTGTTAGTAGCAACGCTTTTTGCAGTTTTATTTTCCGTTGGCTTGCTTTTGGGGCGAGTATTTTTGCGACCCTCTTCTCTATCTGAATGACGATTTTCTGAATGGCGATTTTTCACAACTGATTTCGAGCGACCTGTTTCCGGTTCGGAGAGCAGGGTCGCTTTCATATATATATTATTGTTTTTTTCCATATCTTCTCCCTCCCCAAGGCCAGTCTCTTGGACGGGAGGGGGTTTTTTCCCAGCGCGTTGGGCTAATTTTTCTAGTGTTCGAGATCCGGAATTACCAAATAAGTCTGATTGCGTTAGCCAAGGATCTTCTTTATTTATATTCGCACTTAGCAAGCTGGATGTCAATATCTCAGATGCCGGTGATTTTGGCGATTCGCGGGGGAGAAGTTTAGACAAGTTGAATAGGGGTTGCTTGGATTGTGGCAGACTAGGAGCGATCGCGGGTAGATTTTCGAGCGTCTGTTCGGCAGCAGTAAGCGCGGGGATTGTTTGGGAAGGTAATTTGACGGTGCTGTTCGCGCCAAAAAAGTAGTCGATCGCAGCTTTAATTAAAGATTGAACTTTAAATTTGAGATGATGCGTTTCTGGATTGTCGATTGCAGAATTTTCTACTTCGATGACTGTAGCGTGAGCATCGACCCAGCGAGTTTTTACTACTTGGAGGAATTCGTGACTGCGATGCGCTAAAGATGCGGTTACTTCGGTCATCACCGCCAGGTTACCGGATTCCAATTCGGCGATCGTGTTGTCGAGACTATATATAAAGGATGGAACTATAATTTCTTCTGTTTCTGGGAGAGGAGTTTCCGTTAGCGTGGCGATGGGATCGGATGGGTTTTCTGTTTCTGACGATATCGCATTTTCGGATGTTGGCTTCGCGGCGACAACGGCTGACTTTTCAATTTTTTGTTGTAACTCTTGACTCTTGAGTTTTAATTCCTGGCTTTTGAGTTTCAACTGCACAGTCTTAGCTTCTAAATCGTGAAGCAAAGTTTCTTCTTGGAAGAGATTGACGAGAGTTGCCACCGGTCCCGTTTGCATCCAAGTCATGAATTGACGGAACAGACGAATTGGTGGGAAAAGATGGGGACGGTCTTCTAAAATTGGGAGATAATTTACGAGTGTGGCTTTCGCAGTTGATGCGATAAATTGCTGATGGTAGTAATCGGATAATTCAAAGGTAATTCGTTTGTGCAGTTCTTGTTGGTCTTCGGCTGTTAAAATTTCCCTAATTTCATTTTGGGGAGTAACGAGTACTAAGTTGCGCGTTTCGAGCAGGGAGGCAATGGCCTGGATTTCCCTTTCTTTTGCAAACTTGTCGCTAAAATCGATATTTTCTGCTGTGGCGACTGCTTCCCCCAATACATCTGGGGGTGGCGACAGGGAAATCGCTGTTTCCAGCACTCGTTGAATCGGGATATCGGCGGAGGGGAGATTTTTGGTTGTAGAATTGCTGTGATTGACGGCTTGTTTGAGTTGCTTGCCAGCCAGTCGCACTGCCTGAATTGTCAGGTATGCTGGGTAAAGGAGGATCTGGGCTGTCCACGTCGCGCCTACCTGGAGATGTCTGAGTGCGCGATCGCTTTGATCTTTCATCCGGCGATACTGCCGTGACAAGACGTTGAATAATCTGCTGCGATAGCGACCGGCTGGGGAAGGCATAATTTTTAGGGCGAAGGGCGGCTGGTGAAAATCCGACAGCTTTTTTATTGTACATTACGATCGGCTGTGAAATGTCGGGTTTGGATGTTTTTCCCGCAGATGAAGGCAGATGCACGCGGATGAACGCAGATGAGTTGTCAGTGCAATGTCTATTTTCGATATTTTTAGTGGAGACGATCGCAGATTTTTTGTCGGTGATATGTCAAATGTGGATGTTTTTACCGCAGATGAAGGCAGATGCACGCGGATGAACGCAGATGAGTTGTCGCTGCCATGTCGATTTTCGATATGTTTAGGGGAGACGATCGCAGATGAGTTGTCAGTGGAATGTCATTTTGGGATATGTTTAGCGCAGACGATCGCAGATTTTTTGTCGGTGATATGTCATTTTGGGATATGTTTAGCGCAGACGATCGCAGATTTTTTGTCGGTGATATGTCAAATGTGGATGTTTTTACCGCAGATGGATGCAGATAAACGCGGATGAACGCAGATGTGTTGTTGGTGAAATGTCGGGTTAGGATATGTTTGTTGCAGACGATCGCTTCGGAACGCAGTTGATT
>NZ_JACJUP010000294.1:0-6341 GCF_014748295.1 Planktothrix sp. FACHB-1355
GTTATTGACGTTGATCGCTTCACCAGCCAGAAACATCTGTTTGATGATGTCTATTCTTTTTCCGGAAAATTTTGGCCATTTCTTCGTGTGAGGCCAATCCCATTTTTGTTCGGTCAGGTAGTCGGTCTTAACTTCTGGCATAGATTTGCTATCCTTTGCGATTTAGGGAACTCAACTTAGCTTTGTTCGTTCGATCGAGCCCGGTCTAGATCGGCTGGGCAGTTTGAACCCCAACTTTATTTTTTCTTTTCATGAGAAAACCGGATTGATATCCATATACACCCACATTTCTTGAATCTTGCCGTTCTTAATGCGGATGGTGTCGCAGCAGGGAAGTTTAAAAACCTTGCCGTCGTAACGGATGTATTCTACTTGCATTTCGCAAATTACTGTATCGCCTACTTCCCACATAGCCTGGATCTCGTGGTGAACGGCTTTCACCTTGGAAACGAGTGTTGCTGAAGCTTCCTTAATGCCTTTTGGGCCGTACACTACAGGGAAATTGCTGAACTTATAGAGAGCATCATCGGCAAAGAATGTCACGAAGCCATCCACATTCATCGGTTCGCCGACGATGAAGAGATTCCTCACCAGATCGGACATTGTACCGCCGACACTTTTGCTTGTCGCAGCTTGCTCTTTGAAGGGGCTTGATGGCCAAATGAAATTTGTGCCGTGGGCGTTGTTATATTCCTGCTGGGCTCTGATAAAGTTTTGTTTGGCTGTCCGAGTTACTTGATTGAACTCAAGTTGTTCCCCGTTTGGCCCTTTACAGTAAAACAATGACCAGCCGTGAAAATCTCCGAAATCTGAATCTGAGTAACCCTCAATAAAGTATTCTGGATCGTTCCAAAACTTGTTGGCGTAATATTTAAGGGCTACTTTTTTTCTTTCTTCGTGAGATTTAACGTGAATAACGCGGTTGCAAACAACTTCAGTCAAACCTCGCCTTTGACATTCCTCTTCCAGTATCCTGGCAAAATCATTCAGATTTACGTCATCTTTGACGTGAAAAGAAATATGGGGTACGTTTGCATAGCCGACGCAGCTAGGAACTTTTTGGAATACATTAGGGGCGTTCGGGGTTAATTTGGCATCGCGGAAATGGATCACCTCTAACACCGTGTTTCCGAAGGAAATGAACCTGACATCGAGCGATTCCTTGGAACCGTCAACCAAATCGGGTACGCCCAAACTTCTGGGATCGACATTTTTTTCGATCGCCTCAATTTGTTCTTTTTGAAAGAGATTATTTTGCAACACCGGGCCGATAAATCCATTGCCAAGAAGAGCGACTTTACCGCCTAACACGTCGATGTAAAATTCCATCGCTTTGGCCATATCATCGACTGTGATGCCGAAGTGTTGCACGCCTTGCAGGTAATGACCTAAGCCAGACTTACCATTGAGCTGAGGATTGGGGGCAGAAAGCTTACCAGTCATCAGAAAAGCTACGTCCTCCTTTAATTGATTGGTGGCTCCGATTTTGGTAATCAGTTCGGCTACCCTAGAACTCCGCTGTCCTGCTAAAGTCATTTTGCCGTCGTAGACAAAGGTGTAAGCCGTTCGTTGGGGAAATGGATACAGACCTTTGACATATTTTGCCATCTCTTTTGTAGCAGTAGCGTACTCAGATGAGGCAAAAAACTTTTCCATTTCCAGAGAATTCGAGAAAGCAATTTCAAAAGCTGCTTGATATTGCTTTTCTGGAGATTCAGAATGAACGACACCGGCGGCATCCGGACGGGAATTATCTACTTCCTCAAACAGGTGCATTCGGAATTTGAGTACAGCATCGCTGCTGGCAACAGCTGGAGCAAAGCTGTTTTGCATATACTGGCGAAAGGCTTCTACGCTCGCAGTATCGGATTTTTTGACCTGAACGTGGAACTTGAGCAGCCCTTGGTCTCCGTTGGGGTCTCCTGCTGGGATACTGTCAACGTAGGTTTTGGAATTACCGTAGCTGGTGTTGTATCCGATCGCCTTGCTAAATAAGTTATGCTCGTCATCCATCAGAATGGCCGCAGCTTTGAACCAAGTTTGGCGATCGGCATCTGTTTGGAAGGTCAGTTCGGCTATCCCATTAAACTGATCTTCGTTGGGACAATTCTGTTCTATCCCGTCAACAGTCGGCCACAAACCCCCTTCATTATTTGCGAGATGAAACTGCCAGTATTGATTCTGACCTGGCAGTCGGGCACAGACTGGGCCGTGAACGTCTTTCCAATAGTTATCGAAAAGTTCTAAAGTAATCCCTTTGCGTTTCCAGAGGAGAACGTAAAAGGTTACTTTTCCTTTTTCATCGCGGGCAGCAAAATCATTTTTTCTCATTGGCGCTGTCCTTTGTTGAAGGCTTCTTTGCTCAAAAAACTTGTTAAGTGCGCCGAAGCCGCTTGCGACCTTGTTAAAACCGGTATAAACACACAAAAACAACAACAGTTCTTCGATTTCCTCGCGGGTGACTCCTTGCTGGAGCGCCATGTTTACATGGGCTCCAAAAGGATTGCCCGGGCCTTCTAAATTTTGGTTGGCGACATCAACTGCGATCGTAATTAATGCCTTAGTTTTTTGACTGATTAACGGTAAGCCCCAAGCTTCACCCGCTACGCGAGTAACGAAATCGCCAAACTTCGGATTGAGGGTTTTTAAACCCTCTTGAAGTTCTAGATCGTCGAGAACTGCATTTTTATATCTCCTGTTCTCTGCCATCTCATGTGGTGATCAACTTGAGCAAGTAGTCAGGTGCATAGACATCGCGGTAGAAGGTCAATTGTTCGGTTTTCAGGTAGCACGCACCTCGGTGTCCGCGCCGCACCCAGGTGACATTTCCTTTCGCAAGTGTTTCGTTGGTTTCGTCGTCCACGCACTTCCATTCAAAGTAGGTTACTTCACCGTTGAACATGACGATCGGCCAGCACATAGTTACTCCAGGCTGGGCAATCAAAGCCCACCAGTGTTTTTCCCGTTCTTTCTGTTGTTCCAAGCCAAAAAACGGGCCATCTTGACATAAATAAACCAGGTCTTCGCGATATTCACCTGTTAAAATATCGCCGCGTCCTTGTCTTAATGCTTCGCAGTGAGTAGGCCACCAATCTTTATTTTCTTTTTCAATTTGTGCGAGGGTATAGTTAGGGCCGATTTCTGGCAGAGTCTTTTCTTTCATCGCGACGATCTTTTCGGCATCTTCGATGAGTTTTTGAGCTACATAGGGAGTAACCAGTCCGGGACGAGAATAATCCGCTGACAAATCTTTGTAGTAATTAATGCGTTTTGTGCCTGTGCTAGCTGTCATATTTTTAGCTCCGTTTGGTTGTGAGACAATAAGTTTTTGATCGAGCATGAGAGCAACTACATCTTCTTTGAGTTGATTTGTTGCTCCTATGTTTACGATTAGCTCGGCAACGGTAGAACTGCGTTGACCGGCCAAAGTCATCTGACTGTTGTAAACAAAGGTGTAAGCAGTTCGCTCTGGAAATGGGCAAATTTGTTTAATGTACTTTGCCTGATCTTTTATCGCTGCTCCGTACTCTTTGGAAGCAAAGAATGTTTCCATTTCCAAAGGATTCGCAAAGGCAATCTCAAAAGATGCTTGATACTGCTTATCGGCTGGTTCGTAATGCGATACTCCAGCAGCATCGGGACGGGAATTATCTACTTCCTCAAACAGGTGCAGCCGGAATTTCAGCACTGAATCGCTCTTGATAACAGCGGGAGCGAAACTGTTTTTCATGTATTCCCGAAAGGCTTGCACGCTTATGCCATCTGCTTTCTTGACGGGTACGTGGAACTTCAAAATTCCGAGCGCTCCGTTTGGATCTCCTGTGGGAATACTATCAACATAGGTGATGGAATTGCCGGGGCTGGAGTTGTAACCGATCGCTTTACTGAACAAGTTGTGTTCGTCATCCATCAGAATAGCAGCCGCTTTGAACCATGTCTGACGGTCTTGTTCTGTTTCAAAAGTTAGTTCGGCAATGCCATCGAATTGATCTTCTGCGGGTGTTGTGTAATTTATACCATTAATTTCCGGCCAAATACCACCTTGATTGTGAGCTAGATGAAATTGCCAGTATTGATATTGACCTGGCAGTCTCGCACAAACTGGGCCGTGAACGTCTCTCCAGTAGTCATCGAAAAGTTCTAAACTTATTCCTTTTCTTTTCCACAGGAGAACGTAGAAGGCTACTTTTCCTTTTTTATCGCGGGCGGCGTAATCAGCCTTACTCATTTTCGCTTTCCTTTGTCCAATTCTAGTGCTAAATTTTTTTAAGCTCTCCTTTGTGACAAATACTCGTTGAGTGCCCCAAAGCCTACTGCGGCTTTGTTGAATCCGGTGTAAACGCACAAAAACAAAAGTAGTTCTTCAATTTCTTCCGCAGTAGATCCATTCTCAAAAGCAATATCCAAATGCAGTCCAAAAGGATTATTGTCACCTACATGATCTTGGTTAGCAATATCAACTGCGATTGCTATGAGAGCCTTAGTTTTCGTATCAATTAACGGCAGGTTCCAAGCTTCACCTGCCACTTTAATGCTAAATTCCCCCAACTGTTGGTTGACACTTTTCAAATTTTCTTGAAGTGCTGGGTTATCTAAAATTGGGTTTGATATTTTTCCCATTTCTGAGGTCGTTGGTGTGGGATACTGTTGCAGATTAACTCTTTCAAAAAACTCGTTTAGTGCGCCGAAGCAACTGGCAACTTTATTGAATCCAGTATAAACGCATAAAAACAAAAGGATTTCTTCGATTTCTGCCCGGTTGGCTCCTTGTTTGAGCGCCATATCTATATGGGCTCCGAAAGGATTGCCGAGGCCTTTGTGATTTTGGTTGGCAACATCAACTGCGATCGTGATTAAAGCTTTAGTTTTTTGTGGTATTAATGCCCCACCCCAAGCTTCTCCCGCCACACGAGTAACGAAATCGCCAAATCTTGGGTTAAGACGCTTTAAATTATTTTGCAGGTCTTTGTCATCGAGAACTGCATTTTTATATGGCATCATCATCCTACAGTTATTATAATTTACAGCTTTTACCAAATTTTCACAGTCCAGATAGGCTTGCGTTTAGCCTTGGCTGTTACTAAGATCGCCGATTTTTTTTACTATGCCAGATTTCTTTTTTTAGTGCAAGGATGATAAACAATATTTAACTTAAGCTCAAAAAAACTGTTTTTCTAAGCCATTGAAAACAATTGTTCACCTTGCTACAAAAAAACTAATTTTTGAAGTAGTCCGGCTCAATCGAAGCTCGCTCTAATTTTAGAGCCTTAATGTTTGCCCATAGGTTTCACTGTAGCATACTTGCTCGCTGGGAAAACGTCCACCGTACTGTTTGAATGGTTCGGTTGCGTAACCAAGAGGTAGCAAACAGCAAACATCAATTTCTGTCGGAATTTGGAATATTTCTTTTACTTGAGCGGCAACAAATCCTTCCATAGGACAGCTATCGACGCCCAAGCTTTTGGCAACAATCATGATGTGCGCGACGGCTAACATTGTGTGGCGGTTTGTCCAGGCTTCTATCGACTCAAAGCTGGGATGGTACTCGAACAATTGGGGAATTGATTGACGCATTACGCCAGCGTAGCCATCGTTTACCGCTCCTGTTTCTTTGCCCATGCTAATTATAGTTTCAATATATTCGGGTTTGGCTACAGTCCGATCGCCACAACAAATTAAAACTACTGGCGCTTCGCTAATCTGACGTTGGTTAAAAGCACAAGCTTTTAACTTTTCTTTATTTTCTTGCTCTCGGACAACAATAAAGCGCCAAGGCTGCAAATTAAAGCCTGATGGAGCCATTAGTCCAAGGCGTAAAATTTCTGATAAAGTTGCTTCGGGAATAGGTTCGGATCTGAAACTAAGAGCGGCTCGACGCTGTTCGATCGCGTCTTTTAAGTCGAGTATAGTTTTCTGTTCCATTTTTCTCGGTACTTTTCTAAGTGTCTTTTTTCTTTTGGGTATAGTTCTTTTATCTTGTTTTTTAGCTTCTTATATTCACCCTCCCTTACATTTTTTTGTTTATTCTTATAATATTTGCCTGTTTAGTGTTTTGACAAGACCGCTATTGCTCATTTTTTTAAAGCATATCACACATCATTATTTAGATAATTTTTGTGTGTTTTTCCTGCTTTATTTCTTTTCCCGCCGATTTACAAGTTCACTTTTGATATGCAGACTTAGACTTTTGCTTTGATAGCTCTTACTTTATATCGTATAAAGATAAATTACAAGAAACTTAATCTTATTTAAATTTTTCCTCCTCAGCGTGCAGCTTATTTGTCAAATACCTTATACACAGTCAACGAGATACACCCATAGATAAAACCTCCTTACTGGTT
>NZ_JACJUP010000295.1:0-6259 GCF_014748295.1 Planktothrix sp. FACHB-1355
TTTTTACAATACATTTGTACTATCCGTGGGTAGCGATCGCACTCCTGCAAGTGCCTTAACAAAAGTTCATACAGTGTCGATTACTTTTGTCCGACTACTTAATTCAATTGATTCTACGCCGGGATAACTGGATA
The DNA here is from genome assembly GCF_014748295.1 of Planktothrix sp. FACHB-1355. NCBI lineage: Bacteria > Bacillati > Cyanobacteriota > Cyanophyceae > Oscillatoriales > Microcoleaceae > Planktothrix > Planktothrix sp. FACHB-1355. Next base: position 135 of record NZ_JACJUP010000295.1, read on the forward strand.
CGGGGATTTTACGATTGGCTAATTTTGGCGGGTTAGTACCGTGTTTTTCTTGGTAATACTGGGTTTGAAAATTTCCTGTTACGTATTCGGATAAGAAACGATCGTAAGAGCGATCGCACATTATGTAACTGTTTCCCTACTGACATTCGCCAAATAGAGCCAGTCCCAAATAGCGCATCTGTTAGCGCTCCCGGTCAACGCTACTCAGATACCGTTCCACCTCAAAGCGAGTGACATACTCTTGCTTCCCATTAGAAGTAACCACAGGTCGAATTCGAGTTTTCCGACTTACAGAACCAATTTCCGGATTGACAACGCTAACTAAATCAGCAAACATTGCCTCTCCCTCCTCCAAACAAGAGAGAACCACTGGCGAGTGACTGTTAACCAATATCTGAAAAAACGGTTCCCCCTCATCCACTTCCAAAGAAGAGAGAGCAGTTACCCCCTCCCGCAACCTTTGAATTAGCGTCATCAACCGAGAAGGATGAACTCCATTTTCCGGTTCTTCAAAACAAACCAACCCGTGATGCTCTGGGTCATGTAAGATTGTCAGCAAAGCTAGAACGCGCAACGTACCGTCGGAAACTACACGAGAACTAAAAGGCTGTTGATGAGCGTAACCAATCTCAATCCGATACTCCCGGTCTTTCTCATCTTCCTCTACAATTACATCCACTACGCCGGGAATCAGAGAAGCTAAATCAGCAGCAATATCTGCAATAACTCCCTTTGGCTGACTTAAAGTAGCTGTTTGAGCTTGAATTCTGGCTAGCACTGTAGCTAAATTTGCGCCATTCGGTTCCAGTTCGAGAGCAGCAGTGGTAGCACTCGGTTGTCGTAACTGTCTGGGGTCGAGTTGAAGAAAACGCATCGCGAGCATTTCTTCTCGAATGGCAAACAAATGGGGAAATTCTGCACTGGTAATGGAAGAAAGCACGGTTGCTTCTGCATTTGTGGCTGAGTGCGTGCGACCTGCCTGATTATCATCTGGCAGAATTTGAAAACGGCGCACCCCTTCCGCTTCTACTGTTGTTAACCAAGGTGTGGAGCGAGAATACTTGAAAAATGCCTCTCTAAATTGAGAGGAGGGTTCTTGTCCTAACGATCGCCATCGGTCATTTTCGGGCAAGATAGGTAAAGCCGCTTCTCTGACTACAATAAGTCGCTCCAACCCTCGCTCATCTTGCCGTAATTCAATTTCAACTTCGTAACGCACCCTTGAATGAGAAATTTCCACCGTATCACCCCAAGGGTCCCTGACTTCTTTGAAGAGAAGTAGCTCAACGGCAAAAGACATTTTCGTACCTCTTGTACCATCAGCTTGTCGCCTGAATAGCTCAACCGCTTCACCACGCAGATTTTTTACGGCGTCGCGTAGGTTATTTGCTGCTATTTGGGAAAGAAATCGCAGTGCATCGAAGAGGTTGGATTTACCCGCAGCATTTGGCCCTAATATTACCCCGAAAGGAGATAAATCAAGCGTAAAGTTCTCAAAGGTTTTGAAACCGTTAATCTCTATGAGGGTTAGCATTTTCTACCCATCTTGCTAGAAGATACCAGTTCACTTAAGCGCTGTCACTTTTACTATTTTGGCAGGGGAGCAGGGGAGTAGGGGGAAAGTTAGTGACAAAGTTAAAGTGAATTAAAAACACAGAAAATAATCTCTACTGATTCAACATTTCATCAATCTCTAACAGCTTTTGCTGTAAAACTTGTCGCAACTGTGCCAATTGTTCGGGACTCGTTGAACCTATCACCGATGAAGACAATTTTTCAATTCCTTTTACTACAGCCGTTACTTCTTTCGACTCAGAAACCTCTGGTTTAACATACTTAGCTTTAATCTTTGCCACCAATTCGCGAGTCTTCGGCACCGTCAAATCTTGTTCGATGACTCGATTAGTTGCTTCAATTCTTTCTTTGGTAGCCTGACGTTCTGATGTCTTTAAACTTTTAGCAGATATAACCGTTAAAGCTAAAGCGTGCGCTCCTTTTAATCCCCGCTCTCGAATTGCTGTTTTTAAATCCTTTGGTAAAGATAACATTGGCATTAAATTAGCTCTTACCGATGCTGGATTTAATGCCAAATCCAATAGTGCTAAAAGTATTTTTTCTTCGTTTTCACTAACTCCCAAAGATTTTACACCTTGTACCTGTGCTTCTGTGGTAGCAGTCACCAGCGATGTTAGTTGGTTAGCCTCGCCAGAACGTTCCAACCGTCGCAACACCGTAGATAATATAGTTGGAATTTCTTCCTCTCCCATGCCAGTTGAGGTAGTTAGTTCTTTGATAATAGCCTCTGCTTTATCTAAGGAATTGAGGTCTTCGTGGTGGATAAACGTTAACAGCGCTTTGCGATGCAAGTCTTCTGGCATCAATGCCTTCACAGCACGCAACGTTGTCCATCCCAGCAGTTTGGCAGCTGACCAGCGCCGTTGTCCATCCCATAACAAATAGCGATCGCTTTGTGCTATCACAATTATTGGTGCAATTTGCCCGTCTTTCTCCATACTACGAGCAATCGTTTGAATACTTTCAGAAGTTATTGTCTGACGAGGTTGGTACGGATTGGGGTCTATCAAATCTACAGCTATTTCCAGTTCCCCTTCCTCAGCTAGCAATTCTTTCCTTAACTCTTCTATTTGCTGCTCTAGTTCTGGAGATTGAGTAGCTCTGAGCCTTTCTACTTCTGCTTGTAATTCAGCAATTCGTTGTGCTTGGTCAGTTGCTTGAATTGCACCAGTAAACCGTTCGCTGATTTTGGGAAGCTTTGCCATTACAGTTTTCCTTTGCGTACTAAAGTAACGATATCGTCAGCAATGGTTTTGAAGTCTTTACAAGCTTGATGTGCTGGCCGATATTTTTGTAAAGGTAAGCCATTAGCACTGGAATTCTTAAATTCGGATGAATCACGAATTTGAGGATATAGCTTGACTCTTAGTTGTTCGGCTACTTCTGGTAATTGTTGTAAATATTGGCGGTGGATGGCGCGGCTGTTGTCATACAAACTGGGTATGAGTCCCAAAATAGGCGGATGGGGATCGAGCATTAGATCGTCAGCTATTCCAATCAACCACTGCACTAAATCAGCTACTCCCGAAACCGATTTCATCTCTAGTTGAATGGGAACTAACAGTCCCGTACTAGCCGCGATCGCATTTTCACAAATTATTCCGATTGTGGCAGGACAATCCAGAATAATTACATCGTGACGTAAAGGGTGGCTTTTTAAGCGGTCTGCCAAAACATATTCACCCCGGCGGCGAATTACTAAGTCATTTGCTACTTGCGCCATAGTTGGGTGACCTTGGCAAACTTCGATATTAGGGTCTGACCAAGCTGAAACTAATGGCCAATTACCGTCAAAGTCTTTTCCAAGAACTCGCACTACTGAATTTTCCGCTTCTGCTGAAGGTAAACCGCAGAATACATCTAATGCTCGTTGGGGGTCGAGGTCGATTAATGCTACTGTCTGACCTCGCTTGCATATCTCATAAGCTAGATGGACGGCTAGGGTTGTTTTGCCTACTCCACCTGCATTCGCTAAAATTCCAATGACAATTTTCTGTTTCGGCATAAGTTCGATTGCACTGTCGAATTTTAATATACGACAGTTTTAACGCTCAATTATTGTCTAATTTTAAAATTCGACAGGTTTTAAGGAGATGCGATCGCTATTCATCAACTGTCGCATTTCAAAATACGACGCTCAGGCATTCTTATCCAAGTTCGCTGTACGATCGCTTACTACCGTTTTTTAATTAGTCTTAAGGCTGGGGGAACTGGGATTAATTTGACTGCTGCTGATTATGTGATTCATACAGACCCTTGGTGGAATCCGGCTGTGGAAGACCAAGCTTCTGACCGCGCCCATCGCATCGATCAACAACGCCCGGTTACTATTTATCGTTTAGTTGGCATTTAAAGGTAGCGTTATAAATCAAAGTTGAAAATGTAAATTTAGATTCCAACTTCGATACTCATACCAGCCTGACGTAACCTTTGAGCCAAAACATCACCTAAAGCAGTAGCAGGAGTCAAAATCCCTCCCCGATTTTTACCACCCGGTAGTTCATCACTTTGCAATGCCAAACTCAAAGCAGATTCACACAAGAATTTGACCGTCGCCCGGTTGCCCGGATCTCCACGATCCTGTATTAATCCTCGCACCGTGCGTCCATCAATGGCAGTACCCACCAGTTCGCAGGAAAACCAGCCCTCATTCATCGTTTGCTCAGAAGGGCCACTGCCCGGTTGGGGTAGGAAAGGTTGTAAGAGCGATCGCAATTGCGGTTGTTGCACAATACCCGTAAACAAGCCAACTCCTGCGATAGTACCCATTGCCTTTAACCTCGAGCCTTATCGAGGAATAACACAATTTTTGTTGGATTGGTGCATTACATCCGAGCAAATTCCACAAGAGTTTCTTCCGGCTATAATCCAAGGAATTAAACTGGCAGCTGGCGCGGGATTAGGGGAATGCAAACCGGTTATCAATCTGCGTCTTCTGTTGATTGATGGCTTTTACCATGCGGTTGATTCAAGAGCGCGATCTTATCAAGTCGCGTCAGAACTTGCGGTTCGGGCAGCTTTCGAGCAAGTGGGATTGATACCGATTAGCTAAATTTTTGCTAGAAATAGATTTCTTGTTAAGAAACACTTCCATCTCTTTGGAGTACTTACCAAGACGAGCGTCCAGCGAACCAAACTTAATTTTAGCAAAGATATTTGTCCAACAATGGGTAGTTTTGTACAACTTTTCAGCCAACTACCGACCACCCCACAGTCCCACCCGCCGTTCCTTGGCGTCTTGCTCGATCGCTTGGTACGCCTCCTGGTTTGGGCAGTTTTCCTTGCTAGTTCGCGCCAACCCCGCTGCAAGCAGTTCAGAATTCAGGGACTTCTCCTCATCCCGGTTGGTCGTGGGTGCGAATACTTCTGCCGTTATGGTGCTGCCCTGCGATCTCACGGTCACAACGACCAGCGCTTTATCCTCTTCATCTGCCAGCTCGGTCAGTTTTTTAAGCAGCTTCCTAGCTCGATCGTCCTGTTTGGCCGCAACATCGACGCCGCACAGCTTGACCCTGTAGACCTGCCCCTGACTCATCATGTCGATCGCGCTGCCGCTGTTGATCGACTGCACAAACATCCGCTGCGTCGGCAGTCGTTCGGCGTTGCAGGCGGCGACGAAAAGTAGCGATAGCAGGAATGTGCAACGCAACACGCTAATCCCCGACATAGCACTTGGGCTCCTCTCCACCGGGACGGGAGTGGGCCGATCGACCACCGCAAGCGTTACCCCGTCGATCGATGTCGTAGGGACATTGACATCCCTGTCCCCTGGTTGGCTCCCGTAGCGGAGTGCCAGCAGTTTGGGTAGTAGGTGCGGTGGTGGGTCTGGCAGCTGGCTGTTGCGGGGTTCGCCGTCCGGCTCGGAAGTCCCAAGGCATGATTGGGCTGGACTGACTCCAGAAAGCCAATCGATTTTGTCTGGCTCCGGTTTCTGCCTGTTGGTACTGGCCACGGCTGGCATTGCATCCAGCAAAATATTGTGGATAAATAATTGCGTAGCCCTCGCGAATCATCTGTAAATTCACAGATTGGTTGGCTTTGAAGACTTCGGCAATGGTACGACCATATTGGTCGCGATTGTCGATTACCCGCAGTCGCACAGCCTGACCAGCGGGTAGAAGCTGCCCTAATCTATACCTGGCTCTTTCGCCCCAAGGTTGTTGGGAGATTTCCGGTGCGTCAATGCAGCCTAGCCTCACGGTAATGGTTTGGTTAGCGCTGCGGACTCTGATTGTATCGCCGTCGCCAACGCTGATAACAGTGGCTGATTGTTGCTGTGCGATGGCTGTGGGGACTGCTATCAAGAAAAAAATTGCGACAGCGATCGAGAAAAACTTCTTCATAACTTATTTTTATTTATCATTTAAGCTACATCCAGAGGCGATCGCAATCTTATCGCCTAAAGCTACCACACAAGCACCAAAACAACGGTTAGGTTTGGCAATGGTATTCTTTCCATCCGCAATATTGGCACTCCCAGACTAGCGAGGGGTCGTATTTAAGGCAGGGCATTTCGCAGGCGGGACAACGCCCTGTAAATAGGGGATGCC
>NZ_JACJUP010000296.1:0-6304 GCF_014748295.1 Planktothrix sp. FACHB-1355
AGAATAATTGCAGTTGCCCTCCATTTGATCGATCCTCAACATTTAAGAAATTGGTTCACTCGTTGCTGTTACTGTACCTCATAACAGCGGGAACCGCTGTACTAATCTTCGCCTTCTCACAAACGAGATTTTTGGACAATAGCTCAGATTTATCCTCATCTTTAAGGATAAGTGGGGCAATTTGGCTCTTCCGTACTTAGTGTGCCAAATTATTAGTTTTCTGTTTCCATATACTGTAGTTGGCTAGATTTCAAGGCGATCGCACTTATACTGTAATGTCATAAGGCAAACTTTGGATGGAAATAATCTCAAAGCCTTATGGGACAAAAGCTTTAGGATAAAATTTAAGTTAAATTAGCACACTAAGTACGGAAGAGCCCCATTTTGTTACTAGCATAGGGGCTATGGCAAAACCTGGCTTTAAACTGCGGCAGAATCAAACTTTAAATTACAATTATTTCCATAACTACGGGAGAGCCACATTTTTGTAGGGACACGACATCATTAAAACTTGGATGAGCGAGATGATATGATGATGCCGCATCCCTACAACATAATAGACCGGGGAAGAACCCTACACCTTAAACTTATCCACGATCCTTCTCATCGCTTCTTCGACATTTTCGCGACTGTTAAATGCGGATATGCGGAAGTACCCTTCCCCAGCAGCGCCAAAACCGGAACCGGGTGTTCCTACCACGTTGACGGTATGCAGCAATTTATCGAAGAAATCCCAACTGGATAAACCGCTGGGGGTTTTCACCCAGACGTAAGGTGCATTGACGCCACCGTACACCGATAAACCGGCATCGGTCAGTTTTTCCCGAATAATTTTGGCATTTTCCATATAAAAGTTGACAAGCGCTTTGACTTGTGCATCTCCTTCCGGGGAATAAACTGCCTCAGCAGCGCGTTGCACAATGTAGGAAACTCCATTGAACTTGGTGGATTGGCGGCGGTTCCACAATTTCCACAGTTCTACGTCGGAACCGTCTGCTGCTTTTGCTGTCAGGTTTTTAGGTACTACGGTAAAGGCGCAGCGAGTACCGGTGAAACCTGCGGTTTTGGAGAAGGAACGAAATTCGATCGCACACTGCCGCGCCCCTTCAATCTCGTAGATAGAATGAGGAATATCCGCATCGGTGATAAACGCTTCGTAAGCAGCATCGAAGAAAATAATCGAATTATTCGCCAGTGCGTAATCTACCCACGCTTTGAGGTGTTCTTTACTGGCAACCGCTCCCGTGGGATTATTGGGAAAGCACAAATAAATCAAATCGACTTTTTCGGTGGGAAGCGAGGCGGTGAAGTTGTTTTCTGCGGTAATAGGTAGATAAACTAAACCCTCAAATTCTCCTTTATCGTTGGCAACACCAGTATGTCCCGCCATCACGTTGGTATCCACGTACACCGGATAAACCGGATCGGTAACTGCGATCGTATTATCGTTGCCGAAAATATCCAGAATGTTACCCGTGTCGCATTTGGAACCGTCGGAGATGAAGATTTCCGAGGCGTCAACTTCGCATCCCAGCGCTTGGAAATCTCTGGCAGCAATTTTCTCCCGTAACCAAGAATAACCCTGCTCTGGGCCATAGCCTTTGAACGTGCTGCGATCGCCCATTTCTGCCACCGCATCAATCATCGCCGTGCGGCAAGCTTCCGGCAGCGGTTCCGTCACGTCGCCAATGCCCAATCGAATTATCTTAGCATCCGGATTTGCCTCTGCAAAGGCATTCACCCGCCTTGCAATTTCCGGAAATAGGTAACCTGCTTTGAGTTTGAGGTAGTTGTCGTTAACAGTTGCCATGTTGAATCGCTACAAACGCCGTGAACTGACCGCACTTACCCTTTGGGTAAATGTAGGCTTCTGGCACATTTTAAAGCTTCTTTGAACTTGCTTGGCAGGAATGTAACTTTTTATCGCCGGATTTTTGAGGAAGTTGTGATATATGATTTGGCGAGCGAAAGCGGGTCGCTGGGTATCCTCAATAATATCATGTGTTTAATTAAATATTGTCAACCAATTGAATAAATACAAAAAAATAAAAATTATATTTTTTTTGAAAATAACTTAAGCCGTCGGCAATAAAATCAATCTTCCTACATTTCATACATTTCCTACTTGACGGCTGAGGTAGAGAAATGCTGGAATTACGGAAGACATTAAATTAAGTAGATGAATTTAATGGTATTTTATAAAAGTAAAACTCTTAGAGCCAATTTGGCAGCAGTAGAGTTCTGTAGTAGGGAGTACATCAAAAAATGCCTAAAGTAGTATCAATTCACTCATACCGGGGCGGAACCGGGAAGTCAAACACAACAGCAAACCTTTCCACGAGTGTGGCGCTGCAAGGTCAGCGAGTCGCTGTGGTTGACACCGACATCCAATCTCCCGGAATTCACAATCTTTTCGGTCTAGATCCCGAAAGAATGGACAAAACCCTCAATAACTTTCTGTGGGGTCAAGCTCCCATTGAAGATGCTGCTTATGATGTTGGTGGCAACGTCGGCGTACAAGGCGATGGCAAACTTTTTCTAATTCCCGCCAGCATCAGACCAGACGACATATCTAGGATTCTCAGTGAAGGATATGACGTAAAATTGCTGCACGAGGGATTTCGCAAACTCGTTAAAGGTCTCAATCTAGACTACTTGTTCATCGATACCCACCCAGGTTTGTCTAAAGAAACCTTTCTGTCGATCGCCATCTCCCACGTCTTAATTTTGATTTTACGTCCCGACAAACAAGACTACCAAGGTACGGCGGTGACGGTGGATGTAGCAAAGCAGTTAAAAGTTCGCAAAATGCTGCTAGTGGTGAACAAAGCATTGAGCAGTATGAATTTCGATGCTTTGAAGCAAAAAGTAGAGGACACTTACGGCACTACAGTAGCCGGCATCTTCCCCTTATCGGAAGATATGGTACAACTGGCCAGCGAAGGAGTTTTCTGCGTGAAGTACCCAGATCATCGCGTCAGTCAGGAGTTTCGCAAAGTAGCTCTACAGGTGATGGCCTAAACGATCGATCGCAGCTCCCCAAAGGAACTTGCTCTTTGCACTACCCTACCCTAAGAGTATCAAGAAAATGGCTGAAAAACATGATTTGAAGTCACTAGCCAGTGCAATTCAGTCCTTTGCTTCCTCATCTCCATTTCTTTCGTATCTCACGGAGTTATATGAAAAATATGAATCCGTAAATGAGGGCACTGTCGCCAACTACATTCCGGAGTTGGGGAAAGCCTTACCGGAATGGTTTGGCATCTGCGTAGCGACGGTGAACGGTCAGGTGTTTGAAGTGGGGAATTGCAACCAACTGTTCACGATGGAGTCGATCTCGAAACCATTCGTCTACGGACTGGCACTGGAGGATTACGGTCGGGAATATATCAACAGTAAAGTCAGCGTCAAGCCGATCGAAGAAACCCTCAACAGCATTGCCTTGGATGAGAAAAGCAAGCGCCCCTATAACCCGATCGTCAATGCAGGGGCGATAGCCACCACCGATCTAATCAAGGGCAATGGAGTAGGCGCACGTCTTAAACGCATTCTGGATATGTTTGAGCGTTATACCGGACGAAAGCACGATATTTATATGCCAGCTTTCGTCTCCGATAAAGCATATGGGAATCGGCATCGGGCGATCGCTTATCTTATGCTCAACTTTGGCATAATCAGCGAAAAAATAGACGAAACCCTCGACCTCTATTTTCACCAAAGTGCCATCCAAGTCAATGCCCACGATCTCGGAGTTATGGCAGCTACCCTCGCCAATGGGGGCGTCAATCCCATTACGGGAGAACGCGCCATTGATGAGCGCTACGTCCAAGATGTAGTTAGCGTCATGCAAACCTGTGGAATGTACGACTCAGCGGTCGAGTGGGCTTACCGGGTGGGAATGCCTGCCGTCAGTGGGATTAGCGGTGGTATTAGTGCGGTTGTACCGGGAAAACTCGGCTTGGGAGTCTTCTCGCCGCCTGTGGATGAGGGAGGCAATAGCATCAGAGGCATGAAGGTTTGCGAAGATATTTCCAAAGATTTTGGTTTGCATATATTCAATGTCGCCCAACCAAAACACAATCTGAAAGACTTAATTGAAAGTGGGGAATCAGTTGATGATTGGTAGTCAATAGCAGCAGTCAATCCAGAAAAAGTTTGGCTCTGATTTGCTTAGTATTCCATTTGAGCAGAAGAGGGCAGGGAAAAGAGAAATAAAAATGTTCTTAATTTGAACATTTGGATAAAACTCCCAAACATCCCTATATGACCAGTTAGAAGCGTGGAGGTGAGTCAAGGTTTCGCTCGTCATTAGACATTTCCTCCAAAAGAATCTCAAAGGGCAGGCAGGATGCCTACCCCACAAGAATTTTTCGAGATGTCTATTAAAGCATAGGACGATGGCGACAACTCCCTCCCCAGTATTCAAAACATCATTTTTCCGAACGAAAAAGTGTTATGCCTCTGTCTTTTAGCACACTGAAATAAGATTTTTGTTTCAAGCAGTATATCATCAGGTGTATTTATCGATCCGAAAAGTTTTTAACTAAGCTTTACTCCAGCCTAGTTGAAAAATTTTGGCATAAGTGCTGGCTCACAAAAATATCAGGTTATTATAGCTTTCAGCTATTTGAAGCCGGTGATTTTTCGCGATCGGGTCTTATGCAGAGGATCTAAATTTAGGGTGAATTCAGCAATTAGCCCTACTAGATATAGGTTTTTTAAACTGGCTGTATAAGTCCCTGAAGTTTACAGGGGTTTTCAAATAGACATCTCCTCCAAAAGAATTTCTCTCGGCAGGCAAGATACCTACCCCACAAAAATTTTTGGAGAGGTCTAATGAGTAAGTCAGTCCCAATCCACAGGTTGCGGGCAATGCACCCCTACAGAAAACTGTGGCCAAATCATCTGAAAATAGCTGTAAATATTTAAAACGATGAATTTGGTATGCGTTCGTAAAATACCCTAACCCAAGAGTACAAAGAACATGGCTGAAAAACACGATTTGAAGTCGCTAGCAAGTTCAATCCAATCTTTTGCTTCCTTATCTCCTTTCCTATCCTATCTTACGGAATTGCACGAAAAGTATCAAAACCTCAATGAGGGTGCAATCTCCGATCGCATCCCGGAATTGGCAAATGCCTTACCGGAGTCGTTTGGTATCTGCGTGGTGACAGCAAACGGTCAGGTATTTGAGGTGGGCGATTGCAAGCAATTGTTCGCGATGCACTCAATTTCCAAGCCATTTGTGTACGGATTGGCACTGGAGGATTGCGATCGCGAGTATGTCAGCAGTAAGGTGAGCGTCAAGCAAGCGGGAGAAACTATCAACTCCATCGTCCTAGATAACAAAAACAAGCGCCCCTACAATCCGATCGTCAATGCAGGAGCGATCGCCACCACCGATATGATTAAGGGTAATGGCATCAACGAACGCCTCAAACGTATCCTGGATATATTTGAGCGTTACACCGGACGAAAGCACTCTGTTGACACTGCAACCTTTTTCTCCGAGAAAGGGATTGGAAATCGCGATCGAGCGATCGCTTACCTTATGCTCAACTTTGGCATTGTCAGCGACAAAATTGAGGAAACCCTTGACTTGTACTTTCAGCAATGTTCGATTTTGGTCAACGCACGCGATTTGGCGGTAATGTCAGCTACCCTTGCTAATGGCGGTGTCAATCCAATTACCGGACAACGCGCTCTTGATGAACGCTACGTCCAAGATGTGGTTACCGTCATGCACACTTGCGGGATGTATGACGCCTCTGGAGAGTGGGCTTACCGGGTGGGGATGCCTGCCGTAAGTGGAGTTAGCGGCGGTACGATCGCCCTTGCGCCAGGAAAACTCGGTTTGGGAGTATTTTCGCCACTTGTGGATGAAGAAAACAATAGCGTCAGAGGTATAAAAGTTTGCAAAGACCTGGCCAAAGATTTTGGCTTACATTTATTTAATGTGACCAAACCAGAGCGCGATTTAAAAGCTTGGATTGAAGGTGGCGACTCAGTTGAGGGTTGGTAATCTGGAATGATGCTGGGCTTTTAGGTAAGCCCAGATATCATCTCAAATCGGTTTGCATTCAGAGCTTCTGGCTGACAAACAGCCTTTAATTGATTTGCAGTTTTCAGCCAGAGTATAACGTAACACAAGTATAATAGCTTATAAAATTTCGCATCAGCAAGTTTTCTTATGTCGAGCAAATCCTTCAAATCGCCAATTTCCCAAGTCCTTGGAAAAATTCCGCTCCGCATAGTTATGATTGTCCCGTTTGTCCTACAAATTACCGCTGCGGTGGGAATAGTA
>NZ_JACJUP010000297.1:0-6299 GCF_014748295.1 Planktothrix sp. FACHB-1355
CTTGACCGGAATTATTTGCCAATACAGTTTTTACTTTCGTAACAGCACCCAAACGCGAACTTTGTGCAGATGAATGACCGGTTTCTAAAATTTCCAGAATTTCCTCAGCTGATTGAAAACGCTCGTAAGGCTTGGCAGCAAGCATTCGAGATAGAATCTCCTTTAGCTGACGACTTAGAGAAGGCAGATGTTTATCCCAAATCCAATTCATCGTTTGCGGATCGATCGACTCTTGCGGCTGTTTGCCAGTCATCAAGACAATAGCTGTAACCCCTAAAGCATACAAATCGCTATAAGGTGCCACAATTCCCATTCGTATTTGCTCATCTGGCGCGTAGCCAACTTTACCCAAGCGAGTCGCATTGTCAGATGAAAATCCATCGAGTCCACCTGCTAGTTGCTGGGCTACATTAATAGCAATTCGCTTCACACCGCCCAAGTCAATCAATACCGGCAGTTTGTCGCTGTCACGACAAATAATATTATCAGGAGCAATATCGCGATGGATAATGCCTTGGTGGTGGAGGTAACTTAAAACAGGCAGAAGTTGTCGGAAAAGTTGGATAATTTCCGCTTCGCTAAAGCATTCACCTCGCTGTAATCGCCGATTTAATAGGGATTGATAGGTTTGCCCTTGAATATAATCTTGGACAATGAAAAGTTGTTGTCCCTCCCGAAAGAACTCCCAGAAATGGGGAATTTGGGGATGCTTGAGTTTGTGCAGCATCGCCGCTTCCCTTTCAAACAGTTCCTCGGCTTTATGGAGGTTGTACGTACCTTGGGCAAGTGGGATAAGCTCTTTGATAACGACAGATTCGTTAAATCGATTGATATCCCGCGCTAGGTAAGTCCTGCCAAATCCGCCCTGACCTAGCTGATAGTGGATAATATAGCGATCGCGCAACTTTGTTCCAGGCTGCAATTGTGTTTGAGATGTAGCAACGCCTGTCGTACTGTTGTGCGTGCTTTGCAGAAATTCACCGCAGTACGAACAAAACCGCGCCGCAGCCGGATTTTGATGCCCTTGGCTACAAGTGATAAAACTCATGAAGTTATCGCCCTAACCTCTGCTATCGTAGCTTTTGCCACCCGATGTCTATTAATTCAATGGTAGAAGTAATGATTACAGGTAAGACTAAATTGCTGGGCGTTATCGGAAATCCGATCGAACATTCCCTGTCACCGGTGATGCACAATGCCGCTATTGCCACACTGGGAGTAGATTATGTGTATCTACCCTTTCCAGTTAAACCGGAAGATTTGCAGGTAGCGATCGCAGGTTTTGCCGCTATTGGTACGATCGGCTTTAACGTCACCATTCCCCACAAACAAGCAATCATTCCCCTCCTATCAGAAGTATCGCCGATCGCACGATCGGTCGGAGCCGTTAACAGCGTCTGGCGCACCGATAAAGGTTGGAGTGGCACAAATACAGATGTGGAAGGGTTTTTGGCACCATTGCTGAATCTCTCCCCCTCATCTCAAGAGCGCGATTGGAGTCAGACGACAGCGCTAGTCTTAGGCTATGGTGGAGCTGCTAGGGCGGTGGTAGCAGGGTGCGCCCAGTTAGGCGTACAGCAAGTCAAAGTAATCGGGCGCAGTCCGCAGAAATTAAACGATTTTTTAGATAGTTGGCTGAATTCGCGTTTGCCTGTCCGTCTCAGCGTACATAATTGGCAAGAGTTACCAAATTTGCTCTCAGAAGCAAACTTACTCGTGAATACAACGCCAATAGGAATGTATCCTCGCGTTGAAGAGTCTCCTTTAAGTGCAGATGAGATCGCGAAATTGCCCAAAGGTGCGATCGTCTATGACCTAATTTATACACCCAATCCGACTTTATTTCTAAAATTAGCTAAACAGCAGGGTGCGGATGCGATCGATGGTTTAGAAATGTTAGTACAACAAGGAGCGGCTGCATTGCAAATTTGGTTGCAGCAGTCAGTTCCAGTAGATGTAATGCGGCAATCTTTGCGAAGACATTTAGGATTATCGGATTGAAAGATTATTTTTGTCTAACATTGTCCTAATTTTATTTACCCAGATGGCCAACGCCAATTGTAGCGATTCCACTCGTAAATACCTTGAATTTCGTATTCACTACCGTTATCAAAACGAATTGTGCAAGTGGTATTGCCATCTATCTCATCCACTTTAATTACTGTGCAAGAAACCCATTCGCGACTGCAAGGGCCATTTTCTTGCACCCATTCCCATAAACTATTAGACACTTCAATGCGATCGCCTACTTTGAGTTTTAAAATTTCGTCTGGTGTGCGCTCGATATACTCAGCTAAATGTTCCTGCTTGACTCGATTGAGCCATTGTAAACCGTAGCGATCGCGAATAAACTGCACCTCTCCCGAAGTTCGATTATTCAACCAATCGTTCATTAACTGAAATTTCCAAGAGCGATCTTCTCTTTCTTGTTCTCTGACAAACTCTAAAAAAGTTTCTTGTTCATTATCGGTAAGTTCGTCCAGAGGATTAGTAGAAGAAGGCGATCGATCGCCACTCGGTTGACTTTGGATGCGAGTCAAATTTTCTGCCACTTGCAGCAGGATCTGTTTCTGTGTCTCGGTGAGAGGACAGCTAGCTGCATCGCACCGATCGAATGCTGCTTGCAAGGCTGCTTCGATCTCCTCTTTAGTCATACAGCACCTATGGCAAACAGTGAACTTGATTGCACGTCAACGGCTTTGGGTAGCTCTGTGCCAAAGCCGATCGCTAACTGGGGATAGTCCATTTATATTACAAAACTGGCACCCTCTTTAAGAGCGCGGTTGTACAAGTTCACGGTAAGCTGAGTTTGAAGTTACCTGCCGATCGCTAATTTTAGGTACAATATATGCAATTTCGAGCCATAAAAATCTTTCTAATTTCCTGCTCGATCGCAATTCTGAGTTGGGTGTTGACCCCACCCGCTTGGGCGTTGACTCAAATTCAACTAACCGATCTTTCTTATAAAGAGTGTCCGCCAGAACTAGCAGAAGGATTGGTTACTAGCGGTAACGCCAGAGCTGCCAACTGCTTTCTCATTACCGGCAAAGCCAACAATACCTCTGGTAAATACGTCTACAACGCTGATATTTTCGGTCGCATCTACGATGCCAATGACAATTCTGTGATGCAAAACCGTACTCGTCTGGGATCTATTGATGAGGTTCCGCCAGGAGTGAGCGATTTTGAATTGAGAATTTCTGTGGCTGCCAATCAGCCAACTCCTTTGAAGCTTAAGCAGTTCAAAGCTGCCGGTTTTACCGGTGTGGTTCGTCGTTGACAAAGGGCTAGGGGGGTAAACTACCCTTACCCCCTCAAATGCCGGGTGCGTTAGGTAAAGTTAACACATCCTACAACAGGTAGATTGTTGTTCACAAAATAAAAGTTTTGTAGTAAAATATTTACCTCCTTAAAAATTAAGGAGTGAAGTTTTCAGTACAAGCAGGCGATCGATCGGGATCAGAACATATACATAGCCCGTACTGCGAGGGGCTTGAGAAGATCGGCGATAAATTGGAGTAGAAAGATCGCCAAAATCGGTGAAAAATCAATACCACCGAGAGGGGGAATAAAAGAGCGAAAGATATTCAGGTAAGGATCGGTTAGCTGACTGAGGATGGAAAACGGCGGATCGTACCAGTTGAGATTGGGAAACCAGCTCAGCAGAATCCTAATAATCAACAAAACGACGTAGATGTTGACAAAGGTAATAAGAGCGTTGAACAGCAGTGCGACTGAGGCATCCATGAGTTTTGAAGCTTTTTACGGAATTTCAAACACAACTTAGACTTGACTTTAATTTAACCGATATCCGACCGTTTCGGATCGTCTCCTCTACACCAATGAAACTGAGTTGGGCTTCCAACTCTAGCTCGACTCTGCCCTACTTTTCCACTTTCCCAGCTGTTGGGGGTAGCTTACCGCTTGAGCTTGTCAACTGAAGAGTTGACTGCAACTCAGTATTGTGCATCTCTGGTCAGAGATCGATCGCCACTTCCCCCAGCAGCATTGCCATTCACGTTACCGAGCTGCTGGCGCACTTCGTCAATTGTCTGATTGAGTTGTGCGATCTTATCCTCCAGACTGCGACGAGCCACTTCAATCCGTTGCTCAGAAGAAGCTTCCAGTTGACGCTTCTTAGGTTTATCAACTTTAGCTTCGGAAGGATTGCTGTTGAGGATAGGTGCTTCTGCTTCCGCCGTTTCCTTACTGATGCGAGAAGCTAGCACCGCCCCCAGCACCCCACCGACTAGGCCACCTACCAACGACCCAGCCAAAAATCCTGCTGCAAAACCGTCACGCTGACTCATATCTATTTTGGATTTTAGATGAAAGGATTTAGGATTATATCTTTGGTACGACTGTTTTCAGCTTACCTGCTAGCAGTCCCAACTGCATCAGGCAGAAGATAGGGACTGGGAAAGTCAAAAGTTAAAAGTCAAAAGTCAAAAAGAAGAGGGAGAGGGAGAGGGAAGTGGCTAGGGCGTCGGGAAGAGGGAGAAGGGAGAAATTTTGACTTTTGACTTTTGACTTTTGACTTTATAGCGCTAGGTGCCAAAGGCGCGATCGCCTGCATCCCCCAACCCAGGCACAATGTAACCGTGGCTGTTTAAGCCTTCGTCTATAGTAGCCGTATATACATTCAAGCCCGGATAGGTCACACTCAATCTTTGCAGTGCTGGGGGAGCCGCCACTACCGAAATAATCCTCACTAACGCCGGATCGATACCGCGAGAAGTCAATTCTGCCATCGCAGCCATAATCGAGCCACCAGTCGCCAGCATCGGATCGCAGATCAATACCCGCGTTTGCTCTTTAAACTGGGCTGGGAACTTATTCAAATAGCAACTCGGTTCTAGCGTTTCTTCATCCCGTACCAAACCGAGATGATAAATCGACGCCAAAGGCATTACAGTCTGCGCTCCTTCCAACAAAGCCAATCCCGCCCGCAGAATCGGCACTACCACCAACGGCACTTCCGGATTGACAAACGTAGCAGGACAGTCAGCCAAAGGCGTTTGCACTGTTGTTTCTATTGTGGGCAACCACTCTCGCACCGCTTCGTAAGTCAGCCAGCGTCCCAGTTCCGTCATGGCGCTTTTGAACAGCACTGGTGGCGTTTGGGCATCGCGGGCAACACCCAGCCAGTGTTTGATGAGGGGATGGGGCGGAACATAGATACGCATCTGGAGAGTCATACGGGTTTTAGATTTTCGATTTTAGATTGGTGTTTGGATGCTGGTTCAAAAGCCCGATCTATCATACTGCCTTCTGCTTTGTTACAGGGAAGACAAAAATATTGTTGAGAATTTTTCCTAATTGTATTGACACTTCTTTTCAATAAGGCTATATTAACTTTCAGTGTTCTCCTCTCTCGTGTTCTCCTCTACGAGGAACGGCAGACGGGCTCGGTCAGCAGCAGCAGATAGAGTCCGTACTTTTTTTTAGGGCGTCGGGCGTCGGGGTTAGGAATTAGGGGCTAGATGCTAGATACGAAGGGAGCTTGTAAACTGTAAATCCAGGGAATTACTCTAGATTACTAACCCAATACCTGCTTCCATGAATAATCAGTTGTTTTACACTCAAACCAGTTCAACCGCGCCTGAATTTGATGTTATTGTCATCGGATCGGGTATTGGAGGGTTGGTAACGGCGACCCAGCTAGCAGCCAAAGGTGCGTCTGTGCTAGTCCTGGAGCGCTACATTATCCCTGGAGGAAGTGCTGGCTACTTCGATCGCAACGGATATCGGTTTGATGTGGGAGCATCGATGATCTTTGGGTTTGGCACTCAAGGCACTACCAATCTGCTCACCCGCGCCCTAGCAGCAGTCAACGTTAGTGTGGAAACCATTGCCGACCCGGTACAGATTCACTACCACCTTCCCGACGGGTTAGATTTAAAAGTTCATCGCAATTATGAGAAATTTTTGCAAGAACTTACAGAACATTTTCCGCAAGAACGAGAAGGCATCCGTCGATTTTACGACGAGTGCTGGAAAGTGTTTAACTGCCTGAACGCAATGGATTTGCTCTCGTTGGAGGAACCGGGCTATCTAACGAGGGTGTTTTTCCAGCATCCCTTGGCTTGTTTGGGTTTAGTGAAATACTTGCCCCTCAATGCAGGCGACATCGCCCGCCGATACATCAGCGATCCGATTTTGCTCAAATTCATCGACATCGAGTGTTATTGCTGGTCGGTTGTGCCAGCAGACATGACACCGATGATTAATGCCGGGATGGTATTCTCCGATCGCCATTATGGTGGCATTAACTACCCCAAAGGCGGCGTCGGTCAAAT
>NZ_JACJUP010000298.1:0-6225 GCF_014748295.1 Planktothrix sp. FACHB-1355
TGATTTATAATGCTGCCACTCCTGCCATCGAACGGGCAAAAGCAAAACTAGAGTATTTGTTCTTAAAAGATACGCGCTTGCCTAGTGGCCCGCCATCAAATGAATTTCTGATGAGCTTATTAACTAACGGCTTAAACCCTAATTATCAACTCATCTCAACAGCAAACCCCGATCCATACCTATTTCCCGATGAAGATGATATTCGGGGGGTGAACGGTCGGTTAGACCTTGATGGAGACGGTCAGGTAGACCCAGCTTGGGCTTACCAAACTGATGTAGATGGTGATGGAATTAAGGAAATAGTTGTTTACTCTATTTTACTTAATACAAGAAATCAGAGCGGCAATATCACATTAGAAAGCAGTTCGGATGCCAACAAAGCATCTGCTTTGGTTGTACGTAATGGCCCGTTGAATACGATTAATATTAGCGATCCAGTATGCAGCAATTTACTGACGGGTTCTGGTTCGGGAACCTCCAGTTCGACAAGCCCAACTTCAATTAATCCAAATCATTGGTATCCTGCTGGCAGTGCAGTTCTCCGCAAAACTTTCCAGGTCGATGCTATTGTTATTTCCAATAAACCGGGTTTAAAAAGAACAGTTACCACTCTGGAATTTCAGCAAGATAGGCAGCTAGACAAAGGTAACAAATGGGGTGCTTGGTTCCGCTATGACTTGGAGGTATTTCCAGGTAGCGCCTTCAACTGGAACGGAGCGATGTACAGCGCCGGTAATATATTTGTCGGGAGCAACGATGGCTCTAGTAAATTCCGGAGCTTCTTAATTAGCGCTCAAAAGTCTTGTTTTTATACCAAGGATGCTTCCGAAATAACTATCGCGACATTGAACGCTGACCCACCCAGGCAACCAAATGCTTATTTAGGACAAATAGGTGTAGGTAGATTATCTACCAACTCATACGATAGTAAAGCTATTTTTCACGTCGTTAACTCAGATAACTCACCTAATAGTACTAATGGTGTGGAAATGGATAGTGGGAAAGATTCGGTAAAGGATGACAAAAAACCTGTCGATATATCCCTCGATCCTGTAGCTCTTTTTACTCAAGATATTTCCAAAGCGCGGACTGGAACCCCTCCAGATAATAAACTAGCTAGAGATGCTGGTTGGGACTCAAACGCAGGGCCAGGTACTATAGGCTATTTCCAAACCAGAAAAAGAATTTATAACAAAACAGAAGCGACACCATACGTAGACGATACTTATCGAGCTGACAATCGCTATGGCCCTAAACCGAGATACGATAAAACGGATATTACTGAGAACGGTCTGGCAATACCGAGTTCCGAAACAAAGCTGATCAAGGATGTCGTTCCCCCACAAGACCAAGAATTCAAAGAACTGGGTTTAGATGGTTATTGGGAACGCAGAGCTAGGGCAGAAGGATTGCGGATAATTGTGGGAGAAAGGCTGCAATTGGGTAATACCTATGGTTGGGTTAATTCAGACTTAAATGCAAATGGAAACCGTAACGAGCCTAATGAAGCCGATCCACTGTATCCACCCAATCAAAACCCAATCAAACATGAAGAGCAGCAAAGACGCACACTTAGAGATAATTTAGCAGCGGTTCAAGCAACAGCAGTTTACCACTACAAATCAGGAAATAGTGGGTACTTTCCCATTGCGTTTGTAGCAACTACCGCTCATCCGGGAACGGGAAGTAACACTACTGGAACTATTGGCAACAGTAAGAAGTTCAATCTCAATTCGAGTGTCTACAGCTATCCTGACGGTACGTCGGCAATTTTGTACAGCGATTTCTTCAACGGCAGAGGAACCGATGGATGGGAATACGAAGTAGTAGCAGGTGGTGGTGAGGATGAAAATACCTTTAAAGGTCAGCTTTCTGCCGGACAGCCTTTAGGAAAAGCTTTAAGGAACCTGGCATATTTTGCTGGGGAAAAAGATGGAGCTTTCCCACCTACCAAGCAGGATCGCGTTTACCCTCATCCTTACTTGACGATGTGGGGTAATTTCTCGAACCTAAATCGCGCCCTTTCTAATTTAGACAGTGTAGGTTACGACAATCTCAGCATTGCAGATAAATCTTACATCCACACAGCTGCTGGAACTTTGGGAATGTTGGCAAACAACATCAGCTATTTTCAGGGTTACACCTACAACGCAGCAGATTTAGAGAATCTGAATACTGCGCTGAAAACTCTTGATAATGCCAGCACTTCTCCAGGTTCAACACCTGATGCTTATATCGATAAAGTTACCGACACAACTCAGAAAAAAATCGCTCAGTTCGTTTATCAAAAAGAGCAAATAGCTCGCGATCGTCTTTTAGGTTTTGCTCCGTCGCCTTCTGCAACCTCACCAACAGCACCATCAGGAGCAGAGTTCCGTTATGAAGTGAAGTTGCACGCTGTTAACCCTCCTACTGGTAGTACGACACCCAAATTTAAATATGCTGGTGTCGAATACGGAAATGACGTTACTACAGACACAGCTACTCAGAAAAAATTTGTCTATGTAGGTTGTGACCTTAGCGATTCCGGTGATGGGTCTGGAAATAACTGGTTTGGTATGGGAAATCCTAATTCCTGGGGAACGGATGTAGAAAAGGAAAAGAAATTTATCCGTCTAGCCGTAAGCCTCTGCCCCACTCAGCCTAAATATCCTTCCCTCTTCTACATTTTCCCAGTAGCCACTCATAGCGATCGGCAAACAGTTAATACTTCTGTTAATAGTTCTGAAGAGTACATCAAAAAAACTACAGACAGATCTATTCCCAATCCTCCAGCAGGGTATGTAGGCTTCAGCCCAGCAGAAATAAATTTAATGGCACTGCGGCCAAAAGGTATCAACTTCGCTACAGGCTGCGGCGACACTGGTTGGTGTTTACCGACAACTAACAGCATCGTACCAAGTACTGTACCGAGCAAAGATGATTTCGCCGTAATCGATCCTAATGGTAATCAAAGATGGGTTTCTATCATCGATAACGCCCTCTTCGATGGCAGAGAAATGATGAACGTGCGAGTTTTAGACATAGATTTAAAGCAACTCAAAAGCGTTACATTTAACGGCGATACCTGGTTACCAGCAAATCACGGTGTTGTTTATGCTTTCCGAGAAGATGCCGTGCGAGAAGATGCCATTTCCAGACCTTCCAATGGCGCTTACACAAATCCCAACGATACCGGTCACCCCAGAACAAACGCTACAAACCCCAACGATCCAAAAGATCCAGCCTTAACTTCCCTGAAAATATCACCCAAACCAGTAGATTTTTACGCAGACCCAGACCGTCGCCCTTATGGTTTCCGTTTGCGAAACGGGCAAGTTTTGAAGCGAGATACGGGCGACCAAGGATATGGAATCGCGTTTGTTTCCGATAACCCGGTTTATATTCAAGGCAATTTCAATTTCCACAGCACTGACGGAAATTCCAATGACTTAGAAGAGTTCAAGGATATTCTGCTCAAAAACGATCCCAATTGGAATCAGTTCTACAATAGACAGCAATTAGACGATCGTTTTGCCCGCCCGAATAAGGATACTTGGCGACCCGCTGAAATCGCAGCTGATGCGATCGCGATTCTTTCAGATAATTTCGATGCAGGAAGCGTAGAGGACGGCATCAAAAATGATACCTCTAAGAAAAATTCTTACCGAGGTTTCAACGGCCCTAATGGTGACAACGTTAATCCAGAACGCGGTTGGATTCGGGAAGATGGGACGGTAAGTAATACCAGTCTTCCTATCAAATTATCGAGAAACGGCTACCCATTCTTTTGTCCTAATAGTGCCCCTGCGCCTATTACTGGTCAGCCTTGTACTACGCCCCAGGAATACAAAGCTAGCTATCGCCAATTCGGCTATGCTTACGGTACTTCCAATGTCCTCGACAAAGCCAGCAACACCCAGGTCAACGCCACCATAGTCAGCGGTATTCTTCCTTCTCAAAACAAACAGAGTTATGGTGGTTTGCACAACTTCCCCCGTATGATCGAAGATTGGTTCGACAGAGACCTGAATATTTCTGGTTCCTTTGTTCAGTTAAGCTTCAGTACCTATGCTACAGGGCCATACGACCAAGACGATTGGGAACCAGATGGTGCAGATGGCGCTAACGAACCAAGAAGTGAAGAATGGAACTTCTACTACAACCGACCCAACCGCCGCTGGGGTTATGATGTAGGATTGCAATATGCACCGGCAGGCCCTCTAGCACAACGCTTCATCCAATCTGCTAGCCCCCGCAGCGAGTTCTACCGAGATCTAGAAGTAAGCGACCCCTACATTTGTAAGTTACGCCGTGCGTTAAACAACAGACTACCTGATATAGATCTAGCATCTCGCACAGAATGCCCGTAATAGTACAGGTAGATGAAGGAGAATGGGATAAGAGGCAATCAAAAAATACCCATTCTCCCTTAAATATCACAAATATTGTCATAACGGAGGCTAAAACAATGTTAGGAAGAACACACTCAATTCAACCAAGAAAAAGTGGCAGGCTGCAATTAGAAATAATCAAACTCCTCCAGCCAAGAAAATCATCGCAAGGAGTAACCTTGCTGGAATGCTTGGTAGCAATTACTGTGGTTGCTGTGGTTATTTCATCGTTTACACCGCCAATCTTTCTAGCAGTAGGTACTCGCGTGCAAAACCGAAGAGCCGAACAAGCCTTACAATTAGCTCAAGCAGAGATAGATAGAGTCAGACGCATAGTAGAACAGGGCAGCTATTATGATTATGAGACTTGCCCAGCAGGAACTAGCAAAACCGCTTGTTTACCGCCCAAAGCAGGTATTTCCGATCGTGATTTTCGTCGCCAGTCAAAACCCTCAGCATTTAACGACAGTCCTGACTCAATAAATGCCACAACAGCTTTAAGAATTGATATCAACAACGATGGGAAACCAGACTTTTTAATGCAAAGTTATCGCAGTGAGGGAATTCAACAATCAGGCAGAACTGTTGCTTTTAATATGGGTGTAAGAGTATATGCTTATTTCGATACAATGAACTTTGGCGATCTGCAAGATCCGCCTGAGAAAGCTGCTAGTTTGAAACTTAGCACAGCACTTGGGGCTCAGAAAAAGCTACCTTTAGCAATCATATACACAAGCGTTGTAAAAAGCGATACCCCTGACTCTCAAAGCAGTTACAAGACATTTTTGGAAAATCAGTAAGCATTTTCTTTTTTATTTGGCAATCTTGAATTGATTGAATAGCGAGCAAAAACAATGTCTACAAAAATAATTAAGTCTCTGCTAAAACGAACACTATTTAAAGCTAAAAAAGGGAAAAAAGCGGGATTTACCATATTGGAACTTTTGGTAGCGATCGTGATATCCACTTTTGTCATTCTAGCGTTGATAGATATGATCACCGATCTATTGCAGTCAGAGCGTCGAGAATATGGTAGATCGGAAACTCAGAGAGAAATGCAAATGGCGATGGATTTTATAGTAAACGATCTGAGAGAGGCAGCTTATGTCTACACGAACGAACAGATTAATAATGCAAGGACTATTGGGGGTGTTGGTATAACTTCCTTAAGAGCTAATCTACCGTTTAATACTAAATACGAACCAATTTTAGTTTTTTGGAAACCAGAGCAGATTAATGACACTTCTCTTAATAGCTTAAATTGCGATAATTTTGGGTCTGCAAATGCCGATCCTGTTAATCCTAAAAGACAAGAGTGCGACCAACTAAAAATTCGGCGACGTGCTTATAGTTTGGTAGTTTACCTTCAAGTAAGAAACAGCGATGATAACCCCGATAATAGTAATAGATGGAAAGGTATTTCGCGAATTATGCGATACCAATTGTATAAGTACCCACAAAACAAACCAGATAGTAATTTGACAAAATCGGACGGATATACAGACCCTACAGAAAATAGCGTTAGCTTCGCTTCTTGGCCGTTTGATAGTAGCGGAGTCAAAATATCTAGCGGGAATATAAATACAAGCTCAACAGCGGTATTAGTCGATTTTCTTGATTATCCCGATCGCACTTCTCCTGGTGCAGACCCACGAGACAATTTAACAGTTGCTCCTTCTCAATGCCCAACAGAAACTAACTCTGACGGAACCCCCATATATAAAGCTATTCCTCCACAAAATAACCCCAATGGATTCACTAACCCCAGCTTTATGGCTTGTGTGAGAAGTGCTAGTAATCTGAGCGGGGATGTTTCTAATCAAGACATCGTTTTATTCCTCAGAGGTAATCC
>NZ_JACJUP010000299.1:0-5861 GCF_014748295.1 Planktothrix sp. FACHB-1355
TATCCTGGCCCAGGAGTTCTGCGATCGCCTGCCGTTCGATCGGCGTTTGATTCGGCACTTCCTGACGCGCATCGGTAATCAGCCAATCCAGAGCGGCTGCTTGAACGTCGATCGTCGCACCAGTTTTATCCACACAGTAGCGCCCAAACACCAGCTTATCTACTAAGCGAATTCCCGGCCCCAAGCGAGAGTATTCAAAAATGATGCTGTTGTCAACAGTAGCTCCCTTGCAGACCCAGCAATTAGGGCCGATCATCGTTGGACCGATAATTTTGGCTCCATCTTCAATGCGCGTCATCCCACCAATGTAAACTGGCCCGGTAATATCAACCTTGTCCCAGTTAACAGCGACATTTACCCCCGTGTAAATGCCGGGAGCAACTTCTTGTCCCGGTATGGCCACATTTTTGACTTCTCCCAGCAACACGCTGCGAATGGCGTGCCAGTAGTCGGGGACTTTACCGATATCCACCCATTGGAAATCCATTTGCACAGCATAAAAAGGCGCATTTATTTCCACCAACTTGGGGAATAACTGACTGCCGATGTCGTACTCAACGCCAGAGGGGATGTAATCCAAAACTTCCGGCTCAAAAATGTAAATACCAGTGTTGATGTTGGTGCTGAGAGCTTCTTCCACCTTTGGCTTTTCTTGGAAGGCTTTAATTCGACCATCTTCATCGGTGACGACAACGCCGTAGCTAGAAACTTCTTCTTTGGGGACGGACTTCGTGATCACGGTAGCGATCGCACCTTTTTCTCTGTGCCACTTCACCGCCGCCGTTAAATCCAGGTCAATCAAGGCATCTCCGCACAGCACCACAAAAGTATCGTCAAAGAAAGGGTAAAAATCCTGGATGCGCTTCATACCACCGGCAGAACCGATCGCCTCACCCACCAGCTTACCCTCAACAATTCGACCTTCAAAAGAATAGGCTATTTGAACGCCAAACCGCTGACCGTCGCGAAAATAGTTTTCGATCTCATCCGCCAAGTGGCTGACATTGACCATGATTCGATCGAAACCGTGCTGGCGGAGCAATTCAACTAAAAACTCCATCACTGGCTTTTGCAGGATAGGAATCAGCGGTTTGGGAATGGTGAACGTAATCGGACGAATGCGGGTACCCTTCCCAGCCGCCAAAATCATGGCTTTCATAAATATCTTTCTCTCTACCTTGGGCCACTACATTTCAAATCGGATGTTGCGCCTACGAGCGACGAAACTTTCGCCGCTCGTAGGTTGATGCCAGAATCAGACCGTCAGTTCTACCAGCGGTTTGTTTTTGCTCGCATCGCTGACAGACGATCCAAACTTGACGGCATCTGCAAACAAAGCTGCCAACGACAGTTTATAAACATTCTCTCAATTTACCCACATTTACCCACATCTTCGCTGCTAAGCCCCCGATCGAAGAGTGCGGATTCTCAAGTCTTGGTAGAACTCCTCTTGAACTAACTCTACTTTCGATTGAGCCGACAGCAATAGTAATGCCCAGAAAATGCCCACTCGATCGTGCAATTGCTCTTGAGATGAAAGATCGGAACTGGGAATTGGATAGGGGGGAGGTAACTGTGCCTCTGCGGAATCAGCATCGGAGGCTGGGACAGAAGGGAAAGAATTTCGATCGTTTCTTCTTTGCGCCCACAGCATCAGCAAATGCTCCAGATCCAACCAATCTTGCTCCGCAAGCAAACCGGAGCAATAAATTGCCAAAAACCGCTCCAGTTCGGCGGCAATTTCTACAGAGTTTTCCTCGCGGACAAGTTCTAGCGCCGCCCGTACTGCCTGGGTGCGAGCCTGAGAATAAGAGCGAGTCGATCCAGAACGGGGGCGCGGCGGTTTTTCTGCAATTGCAGCTGCGACTAACTGCAACTGCTCGATTAACTCTTGCAGCGTTACTCGCCGATAGCTGGGCGGCTGGGCCGCTGGGCGTCTGCGTAACTGACGCTCCAAGTTTCTCGGCAATCCAGTCCCATCAGAGTCATCGATATCCGACCAATCTTCCTCTATTTCCGAATCGGGGTTGTCTTCATCAGCGAATTGCAACCGCTCCAGGGTGTTAGCTTTGAGCAATACCAGTAGCGACGCATCCACAAAAGCTTGCCCGGATTGAGACAGGTCGGCGATGCCAAAACCATCCTGGGCGTTACTTAAAGCAGCGATCTCGTTCAAACAGCGATCGATCGCGTCGATCACCTGCACATCCCACGGGTCAATTTCTCCCCGCTCGGCTAGATCTATGAGCAGCGCGATCGCGCTAACCTGCGGCCCTGTTGGGTTCGCGTAATTCACGGTCGGGAGTGAATAGGCGATCGCTTCTTGTGCTTGCGGAACGGTCATGCCTTCACCGAGACTTATGTCGCTAAATTTCAGCCAATGCTTGTATCTATCATGCCGCTTTGCTCACCGATTCTGATCCCACTGGCAGTTCGGATTTACTTTCGGCAGTTTCTGCTTTGATTTGTTCGAGATCTTTTTCCAACTTTTGAATTTGGCTATCTTTCTCGCGGATTTGGCGCATTTGTTTGCGAGATTCCAGCACTCGCAGCAGTCGAGACCAAATACTAAAGATCCACGCCAGCACCGCTCCTAGCCCCATTGTGACTATAATTTCTATGCACAAAGGTGCTTGTATGTCAATCCCTTTGAAAAGTTTAATAACAACAGGATCGGTATTTTGTAAGCTGAATAAAACCAGAGCTAAGCAAACCAGGAAAATAATGACAAAATTAATGGCTCGTGTCATCGAAACGCTACTCCTTTACTTGTGTTGATGCGCTCCTATGAGAGAAACGCTTGCGGTCGGGATCGGGGTAGAGCAGAAAACTCAAGGCTTGCCAAATCAGAGGGTCGGAACGCTTGCCTCATTTTAGCCCTGTCGTGAACTGGCGATCGGCTTTCAGCATTCAGCGATGGGCCGCCAGCTTTTTGACGGCTCCGTTTTCAAACTGCTTGCCGTTGGCCCAAGCATTCTTTGCTCGTCCCGTAAATTATTTTGTACTAGCAGAAAGAGAGATTACCGCAATTTCACGTAAAACCACATAAAAGAAAAGAGAAAATAAATGTTAAGAAAATAGAAAGGCTCCTCCAACGGTTGTAAATCTCTGTGGATAATTTCCTCTGGCTAAACCAGATTCAACCCCGCGATCGCCTCCAGGTAGGGGAAAAGGCGTTCCACCTCAGCCACTTAGCGCAGAGGGGTTATCCTGTCATACCCGGTTTTGCGATCGAAGCATCAGTACTGCGCGATTTTCTGGAGAAGATAGACTGGTTTGACCCCCTGTTCGCGGATCTGCCAAATTCCTCGCTGCATCTCGATGTTGATAATCCGCGACAGTTGCAGCTAGTCGCTAGAGCCATCCGTCAGGAAATCACCACAGCTACCCTACCAACGGAATGGAAAACCGCACTAGCATCTTTTTCAGCAGGTATAGAAGCATCGGCACTAATTCTGCGCCCCTCCCTCGCACTGCCATCGGAAACAGGGGTAACTTCTGACCTGAAGATTTCCGGACTGCTGGAAGCCCACGTTTGCGATCGCAACGAAGAGGCACTAGCTGCCGCCATCAAACGAGTATGGGCAGAGCTATTTAGAGCCAGAAGCCTGCTGTACTGGCGGCGTAACGGTATCCAAATCCAGCATATTAACCTAGCTATCTTAGTACAGCCGCTTTACAACAGCCTCGCTGCCGGTTTGGTGCAAGCGAGCCCAAACTTATGGGAAATTCAAGCCACTTGCGGACTGGGGATGGCTTTGATCAAAGGAGAAGTCCTACCCGACTACTACCAAGTGCAGCCAGAAAGCGGTACAGTGCTGATGCAACAACTGGGCGTAAAAACTCTGGCTTATAACCTTAAGGAACTGCCCTCCTGGCAGGGAATCGAAAGTAAAAACGGCTTAAGTTCACCTCTACAAACCTATTCGCTCGGCGAGGAGCAACAACAACTCTACGCCTTAGAAGAAAAATATCTCAAGCAATTGATTCGGCTGGCTCAGCAGCTGACAGATGAAATAGGGCCAGCTTTCACAGTAGAGTGGACGCTCACAGCCAAAGGTTCTGAAAGTTCAGCAGCCGAACTGTATATTACTCAAGTTCGTAGTGCCCAGGAAATGGGTAGTATGGAATCAACCTCGCTTGCCTTCGATTCAGGGGAACAAGGGAGACAAGCGGACAACGAGACAAGCAGACAAGCAGTAGAAGAAAGTATTTTAACTCAACACTCATTCCTCACTACTCATTCCTCACCGAATGCCCAATCAATCAGCTCCAGTCAAGAACCCTCAGTCGCTCATCCGCTGAGGGGAATAGGGGCAGCTGGAGGACGAGCGATCGCACCGGCTCAAGCGATCGCTTCCTTCAGCCATAACCCCGAAATTACTTCAACTGGTAGAGTTTTGGTAGTCAAAACCTTTCACCCAGATTGGCTGCCCCTGCTCAAACACGCAGCTGGAGTGGTAGCAGAACAGGGGGGCATGACTTGCCATGCGGCAATTATTGCCAGAGAACTGGGAATTCCGGCGGTAGTCGGCGTCAGGGATGCCACTCAGAGTATTCAATCCGACGAATTTGTGTTGGTGGATGGCGATCGAGGAGAAATTTATTTACTTGGAAAAGAAAGAACGGCATTCCCCAGCATCATCAGGGAAAAAGGGGAATGGAGTATGGAGCCTAGTGTATCCGGTACGGGGCATACAGAAGTAGGAAAACCTTTCATTTACAATCCCCAACATCCTATTTCTAGGGTGTTGCACAACACGCCAGAATTGCCCGATGCACAACTGCCGATCGCTAATACCCAAGGTCTAATGCCCAATATCCAATTGCCAATCACCGCTACTACTTCGCCGATCGTAGCTACTCAATTGCTCGTTAATCTGAGTCAGCCCAGTACTATTGAGCGTGCTGCCAGTTTACCGGTAGATGGTGTGGGCTTATTGCGCTCAGAACTGATGATGTTAGAAGTTTTGCAGGGACAACACCCCGGTCGGTGGCTGACTTCGGGACGAAAACAAGAGCTCGTTGAATTAATGGCTCAAACTATCTGTCAATTTGCCGCTGCTTTTGCCCCGCGCCCTGTTTTTTATCGCTCTTTGGATTGGCGATCGCATGAATTTCAATCTTTAGCGCCTTCTTTTCCCTCCGAAGTTAATCCGATGTTGGGAATGCGAGGCACATTCAGCTACCTGCAAGACCCATCTTTGTTCGATGTAGAATTGTCGGCATTGGTTAAGGTTTACCAATCCGGCTACACGAATGTTAACCTGCTCTTGCCATTTGTTCGCACGGTTGAAGAGTTTTCTTTCTGTCGCAGTCGTGTAGAGCAGGCAGGATTGCTCCATCAATCTCATTTTCAACTTTGGATTATGGCAGAAGTGCCTTCGATCCTATTTTTGTTGCCGGATTACATTAAGGCGGGGTGCATGGGAATTTCGATCGGCACTAACGATCTGACTCAATTGCTGCTGGGAGTGGATCGGGATCGAGCCGAAATGGCAATAGGTTTTGATGAGCGACATCCGGCAGTGATGGAAGCTATCGCTCAGCTGATCCGAACAGCGAAACAAGAGGGTATTCCTTGTTCGATTTGCGGTCAAGCACCAGCCAAGTATCCGGAATTGATCGATCGCCTCGTAGAGTGGGGGATATCCTCAATTTCTGTCAGTTTGGATGCTGTTGAGCGTACTTACACCTGCATAGCTCGTGCCGAACAGCGCTTGCTCCTGGAAGCAGCACGAAGTCAAAAGTCGAAAGTCAAAAGCCAAAAGAAAGGGCGTCGGGATTAGGGCGTCGGGAAGAGGGAAAAGGAAGACGGAAGACCGAAAATATTAATTTTTCCACTCCCCCACTCCCCCACT
>NZ_JACJUP010000003.1:0-44037 GCF_014748295.1 Planktothrix sp. FACHB-1355
AAGTTTTAGACAAAAAAATACTTAGTATTTACCCTATTGCCAGAATGACATATATGTGTAAATGTCAAGCAGTATAGGGAATATTCCTAAGTATACGTAGATTTATTTGTATATATTTTGATATTTCTGCGTAAGTACGCAAATGGACATATCTGCATACATCGCATATTAAGGGCAAATTTTTTAAGAATAATTAATATAATTTAAAATTACCTAAAATCCTAAAGTAGAACTATACAGAAGAGCTACTTTTGTTACGGAAAGCGCGGTTAAATAAGTAGCGATCGAAGGCAAAATTTTAAGTTAAATGCAAGCTGCATTCATACAATTAGCTTTCTTGTCCCCTTTTCTTTGCACCTCTGGGAGAGTGCGATCGATCGGGACAATCAAAACAGATCGCTTTCAGAAGTGGCATAGCAGCACATAACTAAAGCCTTCAAAAAAGTTCATAATTGGGTATCTCGCAGTGTGAGAGTAGCGACTAAGTAGGAAATGCCATCCCAACCCGACCGTCAGATCAGACTAGAAATGATGCTCTCGTCCTCGCAGCCGACGCTGTTAGAGGGTCTAGACATATGGCTGCGCTTAGGTTTGATTTCTGATGCACAGGTGAGGCAGTTGTGCCAAAAGTATCTCATCTGTCCTCTACCCCAGCCGATCGAGACACTAGAAGTACCTGCGACGACAGTCCCAGCTCAGAGCAAACCGCCACTAACGCCAGTAAACGAACCGCAACCACCGAAGAGGCGAAACAGGATATTCCAGTCCTTATTGGCAGAACTCAGCGTCCGTTGGCTGCTGTTTTTGGGCGTGTTCATGGTCGTTCTGTCGTCCTCTGGGGTACTAGCCGCCAGTCAATGGCAGAGGTTTCCGGCATTTGGACAGTATGCGGTGTTGCTCGGTTACACCTTAATCTTTTGGGGAGCCAGCTTGTGGACAGCTAGACAGAAAAATTTACAATTGACCGCTCAGACTTTGCAACTGGTAACTCTGTTTCTAGTGCCGGTGAATTTCTGGGCGATGGATGCGTTTCGTTTGTGGGGAAACCCTACTGAATGGGTGACTGTAGGAATCGCGTCCCTTACTTTAACGGGCATAACCGTCTTTACTCTCAAAAATCAACCTCGCAATCTCGAATACTCTGTAGCGATTAACTATTTAGGACTTTGCTACCTGCACTGGGGCTGGGAATTTTCAGGATTTCCGCTACTGGCAGTTTATCTGGGAATAGTGGGAACGGTTGCTTTGCTAATTTGGCGGTTTTTCGTCGCCAAACTCCGCTCTCGAAACACTTCGGAAAAAGCGGAGATAGAAACAGGGGAGGATGCTAAAGCCCCTACAGACACAGACCCAAACATAGATTTGCTCCTATCTGGCTTCTCATCTCTGGGCGAGAAGTCTTGGGACAATAATTTGTCCGGATTACCAAATGATTTATTATCAAATGGTTGGCCTACTTCCAGTTCTCAGCTGCCAGCGACAGATCGCCGCCAAGGAAAAGTCGGTATTGTAGTTTATGCTCTTGCTGTTTTGCTGGTGCGGGCGATATTTTCTAACTATGTAGAAATCGGACAACTCGGCTTAGCGGTAGGAATTTGCGGTTGGCTTTTAGCTTGGCTATCGCTGCAACGTCCCAGTCCCTTAAATTTTTCATCGGCGTTTTCACAATCGAATTGGGAAGCGATCGGCGCTATCTTGTTGTTGGTAGGCTGGGTAGTTTCCGTAGGCGTAGATCCAGCTTGGCAGGCGATCGGAGTTAGCGGCTTAGGTTTATGGTTTTTTTGGAGTCGCTTGCAAAGATTTTGGTTGTGGGTGGATTTCTCTGCCATGTTGGGGATTGGGTTGCAGGCAATTTGGTTATTTTGGCGCTTAATTCCTCCAGAAAATCAGGATCGGTTGATAACTACTGCGATCGAGCTAAGCAATGCACAAGAAAATCCCTATCCTTTACTGAGCCTAGTGCTATTTCCCTATGCTATTTGGATAGTCATCCTGACAGACTGGCTCTGGAGACGGTCAAAGTCGGAACTAGCGGAATTTGGAGAAACGATCGCGTTTTCCTTTGGATTGATTACGACTTGCATTAGCTTAGTTAATCCTTTGTTGCGATCGCTCAATTTGCTGGCTGTTACCATCAACTTGGCAATTGTCAATTGGCGACACCCCAGAAGTACCTTGGTGTATCTGACGCACATCAGCATTATTTTGTCGCTTGTCTCCGCGCTCGATTATTTGTTGCCAAATTTGAGTTTAGAAAATTGGGCGACTGTTTTATTAGGTTTAACGATCGCGGAGTGGTTATTAAGTCTTAAAGGGCTGAGAGATCGAGTACCGCAGATACAAACGCCCATCCAAGCAACAGAAAGCTCACTATTATATAAAAATCCAAATCCTAAATCTAAAACTACAAGTCGCAGTGCTTGGTACATAGGTTTGAGCCTAGCTGCGCTGAGTTACATATTATTTGTGGTTGACTTCAGCAGCACTTCTATTTTGAGGTTGTCGTGGCTGCTAGTACCGCTAACTCTGACCTTAGTTGCCAATCGCAGCGAAACACCCCAAAGATCCCTTGCCAATTGGTTAAGCTTAATTGCTTTTGGGATGGCGCAGATTTTGACGGTGTACATACCAGATGCGAGGTTAGTCGGTCTGGGTGTTGCCAGTATGGCGATGTTGGTAAATAGCCGCTATTTACGGCATTTGGCAGCAACATTAGTTACTGTAGGTTTTACGATCGGCTTCCTCGGTTTTAGCTTGTGGGAAGGCTTTCCAGGATTCCTGCCACTGTCGGTAGATGGTTGGTTTCTGGTAAGTGCGATCGCCATCAATATTTTATGGTGGCTGCGAAGTTGGTTGCTGGAACGATCTGTAAAAGCAGTGCAAGCCGCAGCAGAAGGTGTAGGAGAAAAATCCTCTCCATCTTTATATATTCTTTATGCGCGGGCAGCGGATCTGTGGGCGATCGCCCTGTGCAGTCAGGAACTTGTGGTGCTGACATTCCGCAGTGTGGGGATTTATAACGATATTTTTACTGCCGCACTTACGTATTTAGCAACTGCTGTCTTGCTGATGGGGGCAAATTTTTATCGCTGTTTGCCACATCCCAGGAATCTATGTGTTTATGGGATCGCTTGGGGATTCGAGCTGTTCTTAGCAGAAAGTGTGAAATTGGGCGGTGGTTCTTACTTGGATTTAGCCATTGCCAACATTGGTATCTCACTTAGCGGTTATATTCTGGCTTTATGGTGGATAAAACGCAATCCATCAGCGCCCAGCAGTATCAGAATTTTGCCTCTAATTTATGCTTTTTTGGGTCTGGCGCTACGAGGGAGTACTTTCAACAGTTGGACGGGAGTACTTTTATTTGGCGCATCAATTGTTGGACTTGGGATGGGCGGTAAAAGTCCGGCTTGGAAAGCGTTGCAATATCTTTCGCTTACAGGTATTTCTCTATCTGTATACGAACTGGTAATTTATCAAATGCGACTGTCAGGGGGAGGTAACCTAGCAGATGGTTTGACTCTATTGGCAGTAGTGGCTTGTGCGATCGCTTTTATCTATCGCTTGTTGGCAAGATGGTTACAACCATTTCTACACCTCTCCTTAGCAGAAATTATCAATACGGCTCATATTCATTGGGCGCTGGGTAGTACGCTGATGTTTGCTGTGGCGTCGATAGGAGTTGGCACTGGACCCCAACTGACAGTAATTGGAGTTGCGGTGAGTCTGCTGCTAGCTGCTTACGCGATCGCACAGGGACGCTACGAGTTTAGTCGGTTTAATCCTAGTGAGTGGGTATATCTGGGATTAATTGAAGTTGCCGGAGTATGTGCCTATGCGCGATTATTTTGGACGGAACTGAGCGTATTAGATCCTTGGTTGGCAGCGATCGTCTGTGCCATTGCCTTAATTATGTACAACGCCCCTTGGCAAAATTGGGGTTGGCCAGCAACTGCTTGGAAGAACTCAATGGCAATATTGCCTGGATTTACTGTTTTAGCTACAAGTTTAGTAATCGATCGCATCACTTTAATTGTGGTTGCCATTGTTTATTTATTGCTGGCCAAGCTAGCACAAAATGTTCGCTTAACTTATGTCAGCGTTATCATAGTCGAGTGGGTCACTTACCGCTGGTTTTGGCAAGAGATGCAACTCACCAATATCTCGAATAATATCTTGTGGTATGTCATCCCCCTAGCTTTAGCCGTGCTGTACCTTGCCCAAGTCGATCCTGGATTAACGCAGCCAAAACAAAAACAGATTCGTCATATTTTACGCCTGCTGGCAATAGGTTCGATTTGTGGAGTATCTTTATGGACTGAGCATTGGACTGGTTTGGTTTCCGGCATGATAAGCTGTAGTGCGATTTTTGTGGGATTGGCCTTGAGAATAAGAGCTTTCCTGTTTATCGGCACTGTAACATTTTTAATTAACGCCAGCTTTCAGCTAGTGATTCTCAACGATCGCTATTCGTTTTTAAAATGGGCGATCGGTTTGGTTGTCGGTATCGGTTTTATGTTGCTTGCTGCCAATTTTGAAACTCGCCGTTCCCAGATCTCCAGCTTGGTGCGAAATTCGCTCTCGGAATTGCAAAATTGGGAATAGGGCATAGGGCATAGTTAATAGGGGAGGGTTCTATAGATAAATTAGATTTGGAAGAAGTGAATTTCAGCTAAAGTAAATGCTTACCTAAACTCTATAGGGCACAGGATATCGGACAATTTTTTATCTTTTATGTACTTATGGCTTGTGCCCTATCCTCAATACCCCATCCTCCATACCTCAAGTACTATGAACCAAGTTCAACCCCGTTTGGAATTTATCCCCCCAGCTTTCAATCCCCTAGTACTAAGATGTACAGAATTGCTCCTGCCATTTTGGCTGCGATATCAAACTGCGATCGGTGAAATTACAGCTGAAAATGTTGAAGTTTTGGTCGATCTCTACCGTCAGTTTCAGGCAGGTAAAATCCGCTTTTTGATGGCATTTCGCCATCCTAGCACTGAAGATCCGTTCAGCCTGATGTATCTACTTTGGAAATTAGTGCCGCGAGTAGCCAAAAAGCAAGGCGTTTTTCTGAAATACCCAATTCACGCTCATTTTATATACGATCGCGGCATACCTCTGTGGGCTGGATCTTCCGTGAGCTGGCTGTATTCCCAGTTGGGCGGCACCCCCATTCATCGCGGTAAACTAGACCGAGTGGGTTTGCGATCGGCACGCGATTTATTTGCCAATGCACCATTTCCCATGATGGCATCCCCGGAAGGAGCTACTAACGGTCACAATGAAATTATTAGCCCGCTTGAGCCTGGAATTGCCCAAATGGCGTTTTGGTGTGTGGAAGATTTGCTGAAAGCCGAACGTCAAGAACAAGTTTTTATCGTGCCGATCGGCATAAAATACCAATATACTGAATCTCCCTGGAAATCATTAGAAAAGCTGATGAGCGAGTTGGAAATCGATAGCGGTTTACCTGTAGGGATGAAAGACCAAACCGAAGCGATCAATGAAGATTTATCATCTATTCTTCATCCTTCTTCATTGCTTTATCGAAGACTTTATCGATTGGGCGAGCATATATTAACTTTAATGGAAGACTTTTATATCCGCTTTTATCATCAAACACTGCCAAAAGCACCAGAAATATCAACCGAGAATGCTAACGAAGTACTGGCAATACGACTCAAGGCACTGCTTGACGTGGCATTGCAAGTAGCGGAAAAGTCTTTTAACCTTCCCGCTAAAGGCAGTTTAATCGATCGCTGTCGCCGTTTGGAACAAGCGGGTTGGGATTGGATTTATCGAGAAGATATCAAGAACCTAGAAGCATTATCGCCTCTAGAGCGCGGTTTGGCCGATCGCATCGCCGAAGAAGCGGCACTGCGAATGTGGCATATGCGACTGGTAGAAAGTTTTGTGGCTGTCACTGGCAGTTACGTTTTGGAAAAACCAACGGTAGAAAGATTTGCCGAAACAACTTTATTACTTTGGGATATGTTAACCCGCATTAAAGGCGGTAATCCCTTCGGGCGTCCGCGACTTGGTAAGCAAAAGGTAAAAATAACGCTGGGAGAACCTATATCGGTTTCATCTCAATGGGATGCCTATCAAACCAGCCGCCGTAAAGCTGTTGCCGATTTAACTCAAAATTTGCAAAATGCTTTACAAGATTCGATCGCAAATTGATTCGCTTTAGGGGTGGGCAATGCCCACCCTACAAAATATTACCTTGGCAGCAGATGCCGCCGAGGGCCTACACCCGGATTGATCGCAGAAGCGATCTCTTCTGGAGACAATTTTTCGATCTGAATATGCAAATCTTCAACAGTGAACTGATAACCGCGTTCTCCGGCAATTTTGACAAAAGTTTCTGGATCTTTGGTTGCTTTTAGTTTAGCTTTTAAAGCTTCATCTTGCTGGATAGCTTTAAAAAAGCGGGCAGCAGATTCCTGTGTCATGACCTTACGTCCTTATTCTAATGTGAATTTCAAATCCTGTAGTTCAAGTTGCAGGGGCTTGTAGATCTTGGAAATAGTAATTTGGGTTGAGCTGAATAAACTCAACCTCTGCTGTGAGAAGGCCACTTGGCATCGTGCGATCGCCTACCCCTTATCATATAAGGATAAATCCAGCAACCAAGAATTTCACTAAATCTTGACATAAGTTAAAGCTTTTGGTCTCAGAGATAACCAAAAGATGACAACCTTTATGGTAAAGGATACCGTTGGCGAATTAACTGGGGAGTCTAACCCCTCAATCGATTCGCCAACAGTATCGTAGAAGGTTCAACCAAGCTACTTGTGAATAGAGGCAAGAAGCAAAGTTGCCCCAGATAGGTTGGCTGCTGATAAGTCTGTTTGTTGCAAGTTTGCCCGATCGCTTGGGTATAGTTAACTAAGTTGTTAACGAAAAATTAATTTTCAACTTTAGAGTCTCCATTATTTGGCTGATTGTTCAAAATTACTACATTGGCAGAATCGGGGAATGTAATTCCTTCTCGATCGAACACATCTTTGATCATCTTACGCAGTGTGCGTTCAATTCGGAAATGATTACCCGGTTTTACTTTTGTGATGGTACGAATTAACAATTCAGAACTTCCAAACTTTTCCACACCTTCTACCAGTGTTGGTTGCAGTACCTCTGGGTAATTTTTCTTTAAATCTTTTCCGATTCCTTCCAAAATTTCGTACACATAATTGAGGTCAGTATCATAGGAAATGCCAACTTCTACTACAGCATAAATATACTGCTTAGAGTAGTTAACAATATCTTTTATTTCTCCATTCCTAAGAATGTGTTGCTGACCGTTAGAATGCCGGATACGAGTAGTTCTTAGGTCAATCGCTTCCACAAAACCAGATGCTTGATTAACCTCGATATAGTCACCTACTAAGTAATAATTTTCAAACAATATAAAAAATCCACAAACTATATCATTGATGAGGTTCTGCGCTCCAAAACCAACTGCTATACCTAAGATACCCACACCTGCTAAGATAGGGGTAGGATCGATGCCGATCAGCTTGAGGATGGTAACCGCCGCAGTGAAGTAGATAGCGTATCTCAGGAAACTTTTGAATAAGGGGATGATTGTCAGCCGTCTCTGTTTTTGTAATTCCGTTAAATCTTCACTTCTGAGGACTAAATCTTCTAGAATCGCATTGGCGACTTGGATTAAAACACCGCTAATAAAGAAAATACCAATAATTTCAAGGATTTTAGTACCGTAAACAGCCATCCAAGCAAGAAAATCTATTTGCTGAACCACAATAGTTGCTATGCCAACATAGATGACGTACTCCAGACGTTTTTTCAAAAGTGTAACCAAGTGTCGGAGAGGTTCGTAGAAGCGTAGCAAATTGTCGGGTCTTGCATTTCTAGTAGCTACGACGTCGATAGTTTCAACAATAGTGGATATGGCTTTAACAATGAGTAAGCCAATTGCAATGATGATATAAATTTTTAAACCAACAGATAGATAATTCGGAACGAGTTTTGGCAGTCCGAAAAATTGCGAGGATAGAATAAGAACAAATATCCAAATGATATTGGTGAGGTTCGTTTTTAGGAAGTTAAAAAAAACGGCTATGCTCTCATCATTACCTTCAATGTCATCAAAATTTTGAGCCCGAACGCAGGCCAAGTCTAAGAAACGATGTAGGGGTGGGATGCCATACCTAACCAACCACAAAAGGATAACAGTTTTGAAGCTGGCGGCAACTAAATTTAACCATAATTGCGGCGGAATACCGCGAATTAAATTTACTTGGATTTCCAGAACATTTTTGCCTTGAAAAATCAGAAAGCCGTTCCCAACTACCAGTAGCAGACACAGCATTGCACAAAGAAAAATTAAACCACGCCTGATATTGCGCCGCTGGCCTAGTAGTTTCTCAGTTTTTCCCTCCAACCAAGAAACATTCTTAATCAGCTTAAAGCTGATTCCCACCAGCCAGTAAAACACAGAGAAAGCGAGAATCAGAACACCTACTTCAGCAAGGATAATTACAATGTCCACTTTGATTTACCTGGTAGCTATATTTATTTTATAATTACATAAATTAAAATTATAATAAATAAAATTAATTTAAAATACTTAATTCTATAAGTAAAATCAATATATTAACGCGAATCTTTGCTGTGTAAGCATTCCCATTCCCAATGCCTCTTGCCAAATGGTCAAAAAAACCCCTTTTCCACTGGAAAAGTAGGGAAGAGCTATATTGGTTAACAAACTCACGAAGCGACAACAAGCACTCAAGCATTTACTGGGTGTGAGGTTGATTGGTTTTTGTCAATACAAATAAGTCATATATTCTCAAAAAGACTCTAAATTCCTTCCTCAAGCAAATTCTCCGCTATTTTATACCATTCTTCACGCAAAGCGGCATCTTCTGGTTTATTAGTTAGGGGACGTCCGCGTAACTCCGGATGTTTGGCATGAAATCGCTTATCGACTTTAGCGATAAATACTGCTTCTGAAATTCCGGCAGCTTGGCGACGACTGGCAATTTTTGCGGCTCTATCTTTTTCGCTAAAAGTGGGAAGAGATGGGAAAAATTTTCGGTCTGGTAGAGCGATCGATCTTGTCGCCTGCATCAGCCAATTAAAGCCTGCCCAGGCAGCAATTCCGGCTATTACAGTCAAACTAACGCCTGCAATTCTTTTTCCCCAGCTTCTCAAGAAACCTTTGGCTGGAGACTTTACTATTGTGGGACTGGATGGAGTTGTGGCTGTCGGTGCGGCGGGATGGGGTTTGGCGGGAGCAACCACAATTGTACGGATTTGGGTAATGTTTGGTTGTACGGGTTTTACGGATGGTACGGGTTGTACTGGTTGTACTAGTTGTACGGATGGTGCGGGTTGTACTGGTTGTACTGGTGTGGTAGAAGGGAAATACTTAAGTACTTCGTCAGCAGATTGATAGCGATCGCGTGGTTTATAAGCCAACATTTTCTTTAGCACTATTTCCAGTTGAGAACTAACTTTTATTACCTTTCCCCAATGCCAAGTTCCTTTATAACTATCGTACAAATCCTGGGGCTTCTTGCCAGTTAGCAATACAAGTGCCGTCACTGCCAAAGAGTATAAATCGCTATTGGGAAAAACTTGTCCCTGTTGCAGTTGTTCCTCTGGGGCATAACCTTCTTTACCTAAAAGAGTCGGTAATTTACCTACTTGAGTAAACTGGGAAATAGCTGCGATCGCAACTTGCTTGACACCACCAAAATCAATTAACATCGGCAAGTTATCGGCAGACCTGATGATTATGTTATCTGGAGAAACATCCCGGTGAATCACTCCCTGTGAGTGGATGTAAGACAGCACAGGCAAGATTTGTGCGAGTATTTGCTTAACTTCTGCTTCTGGAAAAGTACCGCGAGATTTTAATAAATCCCACAAAGTCCGACCTTCAATGTAATCTTGCGCCAAAAACAAGCAACTACTTCCAGCAATATTTGCCTCAAAAAATTCCCGAAACCCCGGTACTTGTGGATGTTTGAGTTGATAAAGCGCACCGGCTTCGCGCTGAAATAACTCCTTGGCTTTTTGTAACTCGCCTGCGCCTTTAACTTGAGGAGCAAATTCTTTGAGTACGCAGCGTTCGTTAAAGCGATGCAGATCCTCTGCTAAATAGGCGCGTCCAAAACCACCCGCTCCCAAATGCTTCAGAATGCGATAGCGAGTTTCCAGAATATGCCCCACAGCTAGCCAAAGCGGTTCCCCGCATTGGAAACAAAAGCGGTTCTGAGTCTGGTTTTGGTGTCCTTTACTGCAATAGAGAGGCATCATAGGTTTGGGGCAACTTCTGGAAATATGATAGCTCTGCCTTATCTCAAATTCTAAGCTTGACTGTGAAAATCTGAATGATAACCTA
This sequence comes from Planktothrix sp. FACHB-1355, assembly GCF_014748295.1. Lineage (NCBI taxonomy): Bacteria > Bacillati > Cyanobacteriota > Cyanophyceae > Oscillatoriales > Microcoleaceae > Planktothrix > Planktothrix sp. FACHB-1355. Next base: position 10,385 of record NZ_JACJUP010000003.1, read on the forward strand.
ATCGTCTCCACAGTCAGATTTGGCAGTAATAGAAATCTTTGTATTCTCTTGTTGCTACTTTCAAATTTAATTGGTAATTTTTCTACGGATACAGTTCACACGCCTAGCGGCAAAGTATGACGAAAAGTTAAATTTTCGACCTCCGCAAGTGCGGCAAGATATGATCCTCATGCAACACTTAGTCCCCTACGACACGCATCTATACTTATGAAGCACATCAGACGAGTTCTCGCCTTGACCGCGATCGCCCTGCTGCTGTTCTGTCTCCACCCACTATCTGTCCGCGCTGCCCGACCGAATACTGTAATCGTCCCCGAAACGTATGTCCCTCAAACAGAATACTTTCTCAGCGATCGAGAACAGTTCCCAGTCCGGTCTTTGGGTCTGTGCGGTAGTTCGGCGATCTTCTCTACGATCGAGGCGTATCAATATAAATACAGGCTTAATATAGGTAGTCGTATGATATCAGTGCAAAACCCGATTAATAACTTAGGAAAGAAATGGTTATGGGACACTTGTATCAACGACACCGACCCGAAAGACGTACTGGCATATGAGGCAGATTTAGACCATCTCTACGAGGATCTAGACCCATTTACAAGTAAATGCGACCCCGATGCGTGGGATACGAAATGTGCAGGGCAGAGCGGCTCGTCTCGATGTACGGGAACAGGGTTGTATTATAATAGTTACGACGTGGCCAACCCCGATCCGCGCACGATTAAGTATGTGATAGAAAGCGATCGACCAGTGATAGCCAGGATCAGGATAGATGGCAGGTGGGGGCAATACCACGGTGGCGTATATCACAATCAACCCACAACACAGCCAAATTTTGTCATATCAGTAACTATATGGGGATTTGGACACGACGAGAGTGATGGAGATTATTGGTTGGTCAAGAATAATTGGGGGCCGACCTGGGGCAACAATGGCTGGATGCAATTAAAAATCGACACTCAAACAGTACTGACAGCCTACGCACTACCGCCAAATTAGGTCAAGAACTCACCGTCAACCCTAACGGGTATGACGGGAGTCCCCTTGCCGCATCTCAGATGGGAACGCCAGACAAGAAAGAGCAAGGGATTTCCCTAAGATCGTTCTCGAACTAACTCTTATGAATCGTCAAGAAGTCGAACAAAGAACAATTCTCATCGCTTTAACGGGCAGTCGAGGTTACGGTTTAGCTACGGAAACTTCTGACTATGACTATCGCGGTATCTTTGTGGCGACGAAGCCTTATTATCTAGGATTAAAACAGATTGAGCAAAAGGATACGGGTTGGACAGAAGAACCGGGAGAATTTTCTTATTTAACGAAAGATACTTGCATTTATGAGTTAAGGAAGTTTCTGGATTTGTCTGTAGACAACAATCCCAATATTTTAGAACTGCTGTGGTTCAAAGACTACGTTCACCTCACGGAAGTTGGCAGAACCTTAATCGAACATAAGCAAATGTTTCTGTCAAAAAAAGTCAGACAGACTTACGCTGGTTACGGTTATGCTCAAATCAAAAAGTTAGAGTCTCACCGCCGCTGGTTACTCAATCCACCTCAAGATAAACCGAAACCGGAAGATTTTGGTTTGGCATCAAACGAACCGCTCACAATCGTGCAAATTAATTCGTTTCTGGAATATCTCTATATTTTGATAAGGGAACGCATTCAATTTTTGTCAGAGGCGGAAGAGCTTCATAATTTGCTGATGGCTGAAATAGATTTCAAGGCTGTATTAAAACAGTATCCTTTGCCAGAAGAGACTCTAGAATATACCAGGAACATCACTAACACATCGGAAAATTTTATTAAATTGCTGCAAAAAAGTCAACAGTACCGTAGCGCTCGCAGAGAATATGAAAACTATCAAAAATGGAAGCAAAACCGCAATCCGGCAAGGGCGGCAATGGAAGCCAAAGTAGGGTACGATGCTAAATTTGCTATGCAGGCTATTCGGCTGTTAAAAAGTGGAATTGAGATTTTGGAGACGCAAAGGGTGATAATCGATCGCAGAGAAGCAGGTGATGCCGAAGAGTTACTGGCAATTAAAAAGGGCGAGTACAGCTATGAACAAGTAATGGCGATCGCTAACAATTTGTACAGTCACCTTGATGTTGCTTATGCTAAATCTACACTGCCAAAAAACGTGGATAAAGAAGCCGTTAATCAACTTTGCATTGATTTAGTAACGAGACAAGGATGGTAACTTTATCTAATTATAATTGTAGGGTGCTTGGGAAAGCACCCTACAAGTAAATTTGCGCGAACATTTACCAATATATTTAAGATGCCCCAACATTAGATTGCTCATGCTCCACTACGAATACATTCGCGTAGAGATTAGCTAAAACTTGTTTCCCTTCTTGCGTCAGTTCTAAATAGCGCAGCCCATCTTTAATGTAAGGATAGACTACATTCCAGTAAAACTTGGCATAATTTTGACGCACATCGCCTGGGTGATGATAGCCTAAGTTTTTATTCACACCCGTTTCTTCAAATTCATAGTAGAGGGCGCTAATCTTTTTCAGATATCGCGGATCGCTCAACTGACCGATGAGATCGGCGGCGCGAACTAACCCTGGATAGTTGAGTGTATCTTGGTGATCCTCATCTGCGGGTATGGGGAAACGAGTGAGCTCGATGTTGCGCTTAATGATCTCCGCATCAATTAGCTTGTGATATCCAAAGCGCTCCTCAATAAAAAGTTTGCCTCGGTCTACGTGATAAGCAGCTAAACTGGCATCGGATGACCCTGGCGGCAGCTGGATCATTGTGCCGTTTATGCCGGTGGCGCACAATCTGTCATATGGATGATCTTGCCTGCAAACGCCCTTAACGTAACCGATATCGTGACACAACAAGGAAATGATGGCGTGTAACCAATCTTCACAGGATACCCCACCTTCGCGAATGTGTTTGCCTCGCAGAATTTCTTGTCCGACTAAGGTGACTAAGATGGTGTGTTCGACATTGTGATAAAGAGCGTCGCTATTGGCGATATTTTCTAGGGCCATACTTCCGGCCCAACCAATTATATCGGCGTAGTCGGGTTTCCAGCCGCCATAGGTGCGTCTGTAACCTTCTCGCAGCTGGTGGACGAAGTGATCGATGATGAATTGAGTAGCATCAAACATGATGTGAAACGAGACACGACAGGTAGTGGGCGAGTTATGCGGTTTGTGACCGCATTAGTTTAAATGTTTACTTTTTATGATGAAATGTTTCCCTGGTGAACTGGGTGATGGTAGGCACCACCCATTGTGACTTGAGTTCTACCGATGCGGTTAACCAAGAAAAAATGTGATGCCGATCGGACGAGCTAATCTGGTATCGGGAGGCACCAATAGAGATCTGGTAGTTCCGTTGTAACGCAAGACTGCACCTATGTTAGAAGCATTTCGGCGATTATCGAAACCGACAACAAACAGGTTGCCGTCGGGTGCAAACGCCAAGCTACCGATGAAATTGCTACTGGGAGAAGTGCCAGTATAATTTGTCGATAAAACGCTGACTGAATTGCCGGTTTCCAAATCGTAGCGTCTGATATCGTTGGCGAAGTCGCTGACGTAGAGGTCGCCGTCTATGGGATTTATTGCCATTCCCAGAAGACTGACAAAGCCAAAACTTTCCGGTGACGGTGAAGGGGATGCAAACACGGTGGATTGCTTTGTTTGGATGTTGTAGCGCAATAGCTGACTGGGGAGACCGTCGCTAAAATCGGCTTCGCCATTACGTGCGATGCTACCTTCAGTGGTGACGTAAAGGCTACCGTCGAGGCCAAACAGCAGACCGTTTGGCCCGTTTAAGCCGCCCGGTTGTTGGTTTCCTGTCGCAAATACGTCGATGAATTGGCCTGTTTTTCCGTTGTAGCGCAGGATTCGATCGCTCAGAAAACTGCTGACGTAAAGATTGCCATCGGGGCCAAAGGCTGTACCGTAGGGGCGAAACAAACCGCCCGTTTCGTCAGCGGGTGTGTTGGGATGATCGCCAACGAAGACATCGATAAATGCTCCCGTGACGCCATCGTAACGTAAGATGGCGGAAGCGCCCTGTTCTCTTGCAGTTGCGGGTTTATTTCCGCTGCTGATATAAAGGTCGGAGATGCCATCGCCGTTACCGTCTGGCCCGTAGAGCAGGTTGTCGGGAGAAAACAGTCCGCCGCTGTTGGCGGGAATGAATTCTCCTAGAAAAGTTCCGGTTTTGGGATCGAAACGCAGTACGTTGTTACCTTCGGTATTGCCAACTAGAAAAGTATCTAATACGCGGAAAGCTTGGACGGGGAAGCGTTGTTCTTTAATGCCGAATTTGACGAAATGGTCAAATGCTGTGAGTTCTCCCCGTTGAACAGCTGCGGCAACATCTGGATTTCGCTGTAAATAAATGCGGGTATTGAAAAGTGTATTGGGGTCGCGATTTTCAAATTGACCGAATTGCTGGAAGTGGTCGTAAGCGGTAATGCGATCGCTTTCTACAGCAGTGGCAACATCTGCATTTTTTTCTAGATAAGCGCCGGTATTAAATAATGTGCTGGGGTCGCGACCCTCAAATCGACCAAATTGCTGGAAGTGGTCGTAGGCGGTAATGCGATCGCTTTCTACAGCAGTGGCAACATCCGCATTTCGTTCTAGATAAAAGCTGGTGTTAAATAGGGCGCTGGGGTCGCGACCTTCAAATCGACCGTATGCGTTAAAGTGGTCTAACCCGCTGTTAAATAAACCGTTAATTAGGGCAGATGCAACATCGGGATTGCTGTTTAGATAAAACTTTTCGTCAAAAAGTCCTATAGCGTCTACCATAAAATAGATTTTTCCTCTTTTCTTGAGTTGGCTAAATTAGTGAATTTTACACTTGAAAGAGGCTTTAGTCAACTTAGCGATCGCCTTTTGTCTATCCTCTCCTTACGCTTCAGTTACCAAATAGCAGCGGTAAGATTATCGCTAAGAGAAAGAAAAGCATTAGCAATACGTACATTACCCAAGTGATAATAATTTCTATCCGATTTGGTAGAATCAATACTTTTTTCATTACTATCACTGGTATGGGAACTCCAATACCAAGCGAAATTGTAACTTCCTTGACATTTTGATATCCTTGCGATCGATAAAATTGTACGGCATTGAGGGCAGCAGAAACCCACAAACATCTAATTCGTCTTTTTATTGCTTCATCTTCTAAAACTGTCAATAATTTTGTCCCTATGCCTTGACGAACAAACGCTGGAGCGACGAATATGGCGTTGATGTTTGGATCGATAAGTGAAAGTGCAGAGAAGCCAACTATTTGACTTTCTGTTTCGGCTACAAAAATAATTTCTGGCCAGTTGCGACCTTGTTTTTTGTTATTGAGTAATGTTTGCAGTTGACTCGCGTTATAATCATGAGCGCAAAGGACTTGAATAGAATCAACTTGAAGTTTGGTTATTTCGCTCATGTCTTGCGACTGTGCAAGGCGAATCGAAATGGGAGTGTGTTCAGTGGGGGACACTTTCAGAAAAACAAAGTTAAGGGATAGATTAGTCTATTCTAGGGCACGTTCTCCAGAACTGTAAATTAATATCCGATCGCATATAATTTTACCATCGTTAATTTGCTTAATAACTTAATAATGAAGGTTACAAAACTTTTTGTCAAACAGCAACATAGAATGCCCGTAAAAGAGTGTAAAATTATTAGTTTACGTCGGGAATACGGTATTGAGGGAGATATCAACGCACAAGCGGGTAGTCCGCGTCAGGTGCTGATTGCCAGTACGCCAACTCTGGCTGATTTTAACTTAAATCCTGGCGACTTGGGAGAAAATATCGTTATTGATACGCAAGTCGAAAGTTTTTCATCCGGTCAAGTTTTGCAGGTGGGAAAATCAGCACTCATCCGACTGACTTTTATATGCGAACCTTGTGCAAATTTAGAGAAAATTCAACCAGGTTTAGCTAAAAGGATCGCAGGTAAACGAGGATTTTTAGGAATTGTCGTTAAGGATGGTGTTATTGAGTTAGGTGACGAAGTTTCTTTAACTTCGCAACTGTTTCCAGCACTTCCTGATGATACCAAAGGACGGTTTAATGAATTTGTCCGGAGAATTCCTCCAGGAAAAGTGGTTAAAACATCGGATTTATTGTTAGCGCTGGGTGTATCGAAAGCTTACTATCGGACTATTCCTATTTTTTTGAAAAAAGCTAGTAGGGATTTGCCTATTCATCGGATTGTTCGCGCCGATGGCAGTTTGCTTTCGGAGTATATTTCAGAGCAAGAGCAATTGCTAAAGCAAGAAGAAATTGAAATTGCGTATAATCGAATATCCAGCGATAGCCACTATTGGGATACCTGGAATTTTCACGAATTAGAATTGTTATAATGAGCAAAATATGATATGATGATGGGTTAGGGCACTGCAATCAATTATTAGTTGAAAAGGCTAAATTTATCGCCTGTGCCTAACCCACCCTACGGTTAGATAAGCTTTTAAGAGCGTAAAAAATAAGTCAAAGCAAGCTGGCTGAATCTACATCCAAAAATAATATTGCTTGCTCATGTCGCCGAAGTACAGAAGCAGGAATTGCCGTACTAATTTCTCCTTTCAACATATCTCTAACTGGAGCAGCTTTGCGTTCTTCTGGCGCTAGGCAAAAGATTTTTCTTGCAGAGAAAATCATCGGAATGGTGAGTGTAAAAGCATATTGCGGTACGGCTGATAAATTGGGAAAATGACCTTCGTTTACTTGTTGTTCGCGTGTCTTTTCATCCAACTTTACCAGTTTGATAAGTCTAGTTTCATCGAAAGATGCTACAGACGGTTCGTTAAAAGCTAAATGTGCGTTTTCTCCTACACCAAGACAACAAAGGTCGATCGGTTGAGCTTGCAAAAGTCGGGTGTAGCGATCGCACTCCTTTAATGGTTCCATTGTATCGCCTTCGATATAATGAAAAGCAGCGGGATTTACCCGATTTTCCACTCGATCGCGCATATATCGCCGAAAACTGGCGGGGTGTTCCCGATCGATTCCCAGATATTCGTCGAGATGGAAAAGCGTAATTTTAGTCCAATCTACGCCGCCTTTGACAATCAGAGCATCTAGAAATTCGATTTGGGAATTGCCTGTAGCCAAAATTACAGTAGCAGAACCCTGTTGCGCGAGGAGGTTCTGTAAATAATCTTGTGCGAGTTGCGCCAAATCTTGAGCCATTGTAGCTTGCGAGTCGTACACTCGCACTGACAAGGCATCGACCCGAAAAGTTTTGACGGGTGCAGGTGATTGGGAAGTGCTTTCTGGATTAGACATAGTTCGATTCTACCGCTCCTGGTTTCTCCCGAAAGAAGGAGACTGGCTTCTATCGAAAGAACGTTTTTATGGTTGAGTCCGTGTGAAGAAATGGGAAAAATCGGAAATATAGTGGAATTTCAACCTAGAATGGAGTTAGTAAGATAAAAGAGGGGAATCTGCAACAACTGCTTGTGTCTATATAGCAACAAAACCAGGAACGACAAGCTCTTTTTGCAGCTGCTGGTGAGGCCACTGTTTGAATTCCCGCTCACTTTTTAACTGGATATGACTGAACAAAAGACGATCGCACAGCCACACAAGGCTATCCTAATCAAATGTCCGACCGGAATTCAGGGACTTGACGAAATTACCGATGGGGGATTACCGCAAGGGCGTCCCACACTTATTTGCGGCAAAGCTGGCTGTGGCAAAACGCTAATGGCGATGGAATTTCTGGTACGCGGCGCACTTGAGTACGACGAACCGGGTATTTTCATGTCCTTTGAAGAATCTGCCCAGGAACTGACGGAAAATGTCGCTTCTCTTGGTTGGGATTTAAAGGATCTGATTGCCGAAAAGAAAATGGGGATTTATTACGTTCATGTGGAACGCAGTCAGATTCAAGAAACGGGCGAATACGATTTGGAAGCTTTATTTGCTCGGCTTGGTTATGGGATCGACTCTATTAATGCCAAGCGAGTTGTTTTAGATACAATAGAAGTTTTGTTTGGCGGTTTATCTAACGAAGCTGTGGTACGAGCGGAATTAAGGCGGCTTTTTCTGTGGTTAAAATCCAAAGGAGTTACCGCGATCGTTACCAGCGAAAGTGGTAATAATACACTGACACGGCACGGTTTGGAAGAATACGTTTCTGATTGCGTAATTCGCCTGGATCAGCGCGTCAACGATGAACTTTCTACGCGACGTTTGCACATAGTTAAGTATCGCGGTTCTAGACACGGCACGAATGAATATCCATTTTTAATCCAAGAGAACGGTATTTCTGTTTTGCCCATTACTTCGATCGCATTAGAACACGAAGTATCCAACGAACGCATATCAAGCGGTATCGATCGCCTGGATACAATGCTGGGCGGTAATGGATTCTTTCGCGGTAGCAGCATCTTGATTTCCGGTACGGCTGGAACTGGAAAAAGTTCTATTTCCGCCCATTTTGCCAACGCTACTTGTCAGCGAGGGGAACGATGTCTCTATTTTGCCTTCGAGGAATCTGCAAACCAGATTGTTCGCAATATGCGCTCGATCGGCATCGATCTGGAAACAGCAATAAAAAAAGGTCTGCTGAAAATCAAAGCCTTACGCCCTACTATGTATGGGTTAGAAATGCACCTTGTCAATATCCATCAGTTGGTTAACGAATTTAAACCGACTGCCATTATTATCGACCCGATTTCCAATCTCACTTATACCGGCAACGAAAGTCAAGTCAAATCATTTTTAATGCGCTCGATCGATTTCTTTAAAACCAAACAAATCACGACTTTATTGACAAGCTTAAATTCTAGTGGCGCTCTTGTGCAACAGACAGACGTAGGGGTTTCATCCCTAATGGATACCTGGCTGATGCTGCGCGATATAGAAAGTAACGGCGAGCGCAATCGCTTGCTTTACGTACTAAAATCTCGCGGTATGGAACACTCGAATCAAGTGCGCGAATTCCGCTTAACCAGTTCTGGAGTAGAATTAGTGGATGTGTATCTTGGAGCGGGCGGTGTAGTTACGGGTACAGCCCGCACTGTGCAAGAAGCGCAGGAAAAAGCTGCTGCTTTGGCTCACCGACAAGAAATCGAACAGAAGTACCGCGATATCGAACGTAAGCGCAAAGTGATGGAAGCCCAAATTACGGCTTTGCAGGCTGAGTTTGAGAATGAGAAGGAACAAGTGGAGCGCATAATTCAACAAGAGGAACAACAAGAGGTAACATTGCTTCAAGAACGGAGAAAACGAGCCGATATGCGTCGGGCAGATTAACTAAAAAAATTGTTTAAATACTGCAATTGTAAGTAACATAAAGTCAGGTAAGGAAGGATAGCGATGAATAATTTTATAGAATATAAGGGGAGCGCAAATGCAGAGTCGAAAAACTCTCAAGAAGTGCTAGGCGAAGATGATTTAAATTTAGAGTTAGAAAAATACGTTCTCCATTTATACGTGGCAGGAAACAGTCCCAAATCAGTACGAGCTATCCAAAAGCTTAAAACTATATGCCAAGAATACCTGCAAGGGCGTTACGAACTTGAAATAATTGATATCTATCAGCAACCAGAACTCTTAGAACAAGAGCAAATTTTCGCCGTTCCTACACTTATAAAGAAACTTCCACCTCCTTTACAGAGGTTGATTGGGGATATGACTAATACAGAAAAAGTCATCGTTTCTTTGGGTCTTTGAAGGGACTGGGGTCTAGCCTCGACGCTCTAACCGCTTTTTTACTTCACAAAAGGCATAGCTCGATCCTACTAATCCCAATGTTTCGCGCAAGCAATCTCTTTGGCTTCTACCTGTCAGAAGAATAGTTGCGATGGTGAAGCCGCCAAAATAATAACCGAATATTCCATTTTACAACTAAGTAGAGAGATTTGTCAAACTAAAGTTTTTATCTCGTCGAACTTGACAACTAAATAACTAGATGGTTATATAAATATAGTAGGCGATCGACAACGTTGCTGCGATCGTGCCGAACATAATCGCATTTATCTAATTACGGAGTTTTTCGAGCGATGACAAGCACTGTAGCAAGACCTACAGGCGATAGCCTGTGGTCGCGGTTTTGCGACTGGATTACCAGCACGGATAATCGGCTGTATATTGGCTGGTTTGGCGTGTTAATGATTCCTACCGTCCTAACTGGAGCGATCGTTTTTATTCTGGCGTTCGTTGCGGCTCCCCCTGTGGATTTGGACGGGATACGGGAAGCAGTTTCCGGCTCTTTGCTCTATGGCAACAATATCATTACAGCTACCATAGTTCCAACTTCAGCTGCGATCGGCTTGCACCTGTACCCAATTTGGGAAGCAGCTTCTGTGGATGAATGGCTTTACAATGGCGGCCCGTACCAATTAATCGTACTGCACTTTTTGATTGCCATATATGCGTACATGGGTCGCGAATGGGAGCTAAGCTATCGATTGGGAATGCGTCCTTGGATTGCAATTGCTTTTTCTGCTCCTGTTGCGGCTGCAACTGCCGTTCTGTTGGTTTATCCCATCGGTCAAGGCAGCTTTTCTGATGGATTGATGCTGGGAATTTCCGGCACTTTCAACTTCATGATCGTTTTCCAAGCAGAACACAACATTCTCATGCACCCTTTCCATCAGTTAGGTGTAATTGGTGTGTTCGGCGGTGCGCTGTTTGCCGCGATGCACGGTTCTTTAGTCACTTCTAGCTTGATCCGGGAAACGAATGAAAACGAATCTGCCAACTATGGCTATAAGTTCGGTCAAGAAGAAGAAACTTACAATATCGTAGCAGCTCACGGTTACTTCGGACGCTTGATCTTCCAATACTGGAGTTTAGACTATCGCACCGCAGGTGCGATGTCTAAACTTTGATTGACACAGAGAAGACTAAGTAAGAGCTACCTGTCCTCACTAAAGTAAAAAGATGGCGAAGGCTAGAGTACAAGTGTACTAATAGACACCTGTACTCTAGTGTGGTAGAAGCAGCAAAGTTGTTCCACCAACTAGCATCTACCAATGATTCAAACTGACAAACTAAAAGCTTTTCGTCAAGCGGCTTATCAACATCTCACTAGAGCCAAAGATGCCACGTTTGAGTTAACAGATGCCATACTGCTCACTCGCCACGCTGACTGTTTGGCAGACCTGTCATTATCCCCAGTATTTCGACGCAGTTGGCCAAGTATCTATGAAGCTTTACAGGATTGTAGACCGCAGCGCAATAAGTTGATGCGTTTGTACATCGAACAGATGCCAAGGGATGTACGTCCGATCCTAGCAGGTGACCACACGAATTGGCCACGACCAGACGCTCACACACTACAAGAAAGAACAATTGAACACCAGGCTGCTGTCATTTATGGGAATCGACCAATTACAGTAGGTCAGGGATATAGCACTCTGGCGTGGATACCAGAAGCAGAAGGGAGTTGGGCCATTCCGTTAAGGCACGAACGGATTACCAGTTGGGAAAATCCCATTGATAAAGCAGTATGGCAACTCAAGCAAGTCTGTAAATACTTGCCTTCGCGACCGATTTCCTTATGGGATAGCGAATATGGATGTGCGCCTTTTATACTGAAAACAGCTTCGATTCCAACTGACAAATTAATCCGACTACGTTCTAATTTATGCTTGTGGACTGCCCCACCAGCTTATTGTGGAAAAGGTCGTCCTCGTCTACATGGAGATAAGTTTAAACTCAACGATTCTGCCACTTGGATACCAGCAGTTGACACAGTAGAATTAGACCATTCCCAATTAGGACGATTACGAATTAGCTTGTGGAAAGATTTGCATTTCCGAGCTTCCCCACACCAACCAATGCAACTAATTCTTCTTGAGCGCATTGACCAATTGTACGGTGGGAAAACGCCATCGCCTTTATGGTTGATTTGGATAGGGGAAGAAATGCCACCCTTAAGTGAAATCTGGCAACTGTACTTGCGACGCTTTGGAGTAGATCATTGGTATCGCTTGGCCAAACAACGGCTTCATTGGACTTTACCGAAGTTGAGTACGCCCAAGCAGTGTGAGCGGTGGAGTGATTTGATGCCGATGATTACTTGGGAACTTTGGTTAGCACGCGAAATAGTCAAAGATAGACCCTTACCTTGGCAAAAATGCCTGGCTAAATTAACCCCTGGTCGAGTTGCACAAGCCATGCCAGGAGTTTTAGCCGTGATTGGTACACCTGCTGATTCTCCTAAACTCCGTGGAAAGTCTCCTGGCTGGCCCACCGGACAACAAAGGCCACCTCGTACTCGTTATCCCATTGTTAAAAAAGGCTTTTCTCCAACTAAAAAAAGCTCGAAAACTTAACTTTTTTCTCTCTTAAATCCTGATTTAATCGCTCTTTCTGACTCAGCTGGAAGCTGAGGAATTTTGGATTGCTTGGAGTTTAGACTATCGCACCTGCGGTGCGATAGTCTAAACTCCAGTAAATAAAGTATCCTCATTCGGGGAAAAAATGGCGAACCTTTAATTGCTAAAGGAATGCGCGATAAAGGTGGAGAAATCGCCCGACAAGATATTTTAATCGGGTTGTTGGGTGCGGCTGGAAGAGCAGGTGAAGTTATCAACCAAAATCAAAATCAATCTTCCACCATTATTTCCAGTGGCGGTTTTAGCAGCCAAACTATCACTACATCTGCTCGCCGGCCCGACGTTTTAGCAGCAGCGATCGAAGGCTTTTTCAAACCGATGTCCCAACGTCTGAGCCAGCGTGCCGATCGCACTTCTCAAGAAATCTTGAATCGTTCCAATGTGGCAATTATACCACAAGGAACTGAAGTTTCTGTCTTTTTTAATACTTTCTTTGTTGTCAATCGTTGAGGATGTAAAAATGAAAAATATTAGCATCAAGCTAGGATTAACCTTGTGCTTGGTATTGGGTTTTTCACAAATAGCTCAAGCACAGTCTAACCCAAACTCAAATCAACCAGCCATATTAACGATTAGCCCCCAAGAAAGTAGCGGTCTTTCTGGAGCAGCTCGTACAGTAGAAGTATGGTCTGGTAGGGGGACTGCTATTGATTTTACCAGAGTTAACGAGCGGATTATTCAGGTGTTTTTAGCTGACCCCAGTCGCTTTACTTATACTACCGATACCCCACTGGATAAAGGGAACGCGACTACATTATTTTTGCGGCAAATAACACCATTGCGATTCCCCAATCTTACCACCGCTCGCGTTACTAATCTGTTCGTAAAAACGCAATCGCCAGATGGAACGATGCGACTTTATACTTTTAATTTACAAGCTGGTGGAAATGCAAGACAAAGGTATAATGGGTTGAGCATCGCTACAACTTCTCCTACCCGTTATAGGAGAACATCAAGATTGCAAGCTAGTTCGTCTCGTTCCGTGAGAATTGATGATATCGAACGAGGTTTGCAAGTTGCTATTGCGAGAAGATACACTTCTTCTAATGACCCGGTTGTGTTGAAGGTGAGGGATTTTTTAGCAACAGCAAGAAGTAATTCCAATCGCTCATTAACTGAATTAGCACAAAGAGTTAATCTGCGCCCTGAATTGCTTCCTCAACTAGCTACTTTGGGTAGGGAAAAATCTAATTCTCCCACAACTTCATCTAGAAGGAACGCTCCCAATTTGCTAAGGTTTAATCGGTGAATAAGAGTTATCCTGTTGTCCTTTATCCCAACCAAATTCTGAGATTTCTAGCAACCAACGCGACTTCAAATATTTCCAATTCTCAGCCAACAGCTAATTCTCCTATTCTATCTAAGAATAAGTCTAATATTCACTGGCTTTTTCTACCAAGATCTCAATTACTGGGAGCGATTGCTGTTGGCGTTATTATAGCATTATCTTTGGCTCTTTTATCTCCTTTTTGGTTGGTTGCTAGCGTCTGGCTAGTGATTTTCTTAGGAGTTATCTGTAATGAGATTTCAACTTCTAAAAAACAGCCAGTTAAAAGACAGAAGATAATTCCGTCCCCTGATTTCAGCACCCTTAATAATCAGCCAGTTAGAATGCCTCTACAATCTATTCACTCTGAACAATTAAGTAAGCTGCTTAATGGTACTGTAATGCCTTCAGTAGGCATGAGTACTGCAAAAACAGGTGTTTCTGAGAAAGCTTTTAAACAAGTGTTGCAGCAAATATTTCCGAATATCGTGCAAGGATTGTCATTTCATAACCCTGCTTTATCTATTCCCTATTCGGCTGATTTTGCTCTCATACATCCTAGTGGATTAAGTATCGATATTGAGATTGATGAACCGTATGTTGGCAATACGAAAGAACCCCATCATTGTACAGATGGCGGTAAGGATGATATTAGAAATCAATTTTTTCTTAGGGGAAATTGGGTAGTAATAAGATTCAGCGAAAAGCAAGTAGTTTTATACCCGAAAAGCTGCTGCAAAGTAATTGCTTCTGTCATTGCACGGGTAACTAGCGATCGCACTTATCTTACCCAACTTCAAAGTATACCAGTATTAAGTGTACATCTGGTCTGGCATGGTTGGTAGATAATAACGAAGTACCGGGGGTGTTTGTTTTTGAGGGTATGCTAACACCCGATACTTCTGGAAGAAATAAGCTAGAACAGTTAGCTATGATTAGTAACCTAGCTTATGATTTACCTACAAGAGGTCAACAACAATTCGTAGTAGCACTTGAGACTTACGTCGAACTACCACAGGAATTGATGCCTTTAGTTCCTGTATTGGTGAATTCACTACCAGATGCTTCTCAAATGCGACAGATAGTACAAGATTTGGGTAATCAGTTATTTTTAGCGCCAGCAGAATTAGAACAATTGATAAGGACTTGTCTGGGTTTACCAATAGGCGAACTGTCCATGCTTTTGCAGCACTCCCTATCAAATAATTGTACTACCGAACAACTAATTGATGAAGTGCTAACTTACAAAAAATCTAAATTAAAAGGACGGGGGATTGAATTTATCAGCGAACCGGATGTACCTGCTGCGGGTGGATTAGACTTATTAGAAGAAATGCTAGAACGCGCTGCTGCATTACTCAAACCGGAAGCAAAAGAACACAATCTTAAATTCCCCAAAGGTATGATATTATGGGGGCCACCCGGTACTGGGAAGAGTTTAAGCGCCAAATTAGCAGCTAAAAAAATGGGCGTACCGATGGTTGCTGCTGATTGGACTTCTTTACGCGGTGCTACTGCTTATGAGTCAAGAAAAAATTTACGAGAATTCCTGCAATTATGCGATTCTTTGGGCGAATACGGTCTTGTCCTTTATTTTGATGATTTCGATAAGGGTTTTGCTGGTTTTGATTCCGATAGCGATGGTGGAGTATCGAGACAATTAGCTGGTAAATTACTCACTTGGATGCAGGAGAGAACTTCTCAAGTATTAGTAATGGCGACTGTGAATAGATTGGACTTCCTTCCGCCTGAATTAATTCGCCGTTTTGATGATATCGTTTTTGTTGATATTCCCCACACTGGCGCACGTTACGAAATTATAAAATTGCATTTAGCTAGATATTTCCCTGATTTAGATTTTAGCGAACGAGATTGGTGGCGACTTTTGCGCGAAACCAAAATGCTTACTCCCGCCGAAATTGGGAATTTGGTACGAAAAACTGCCGAAGAAGCTTTTTATCGAAATACTCAACATTTTGCTTCTTCAGAATTACACAAACAACCGCTTAATGTTACTGTAAAAGATTTCTTGGCACAACGATATAACTTTACTCCTAGCATGATTAGGGAAGAGGATAAAATTGTCGAAATTCGCAACAAAGCATCCTACGCCCGTCCTGCTAGTTCACCCGATAGAAGTCGTTGGCGTCAAGAACCAGAAGTTTTGTTTGGTTCTACTCCAAATTAATAGATTTATCGCTTTCGGTAGAAAATATTTTTTTCTAATCAAGATAAGTTTAAAGAAATAGATAGGAGTCAATTATGAGCGAACCAAATTCTTACAATGGTTACAACGAATCTGGTTGGGATTCTAACGGTTATGGTGGCGAAACTGGCTATGGCTACGATACTAACATAGCTCAGTCTTCAAGCAGTTGGGGCGCAGGAGATACGGCATACAACACGGACAATATTACTAATCCGTATGCCGAAAATCCTTACGAAACCAATGTATTTGACAATGCTTATACGGAAACTTTTTCCAATCCCAACCCAAGCCATGATTATTCTAGTTCATCCGGTTTTGAATTAGAATAGTTTGTTCCTTCGTACTTTTGTAATCTATAGCACTACGCGATGGTATCGTTACAGATTGGATAGATTATGCCGAGACAGAGGTTCAACTCAGCAGTTGTAAATACACCACCGCGTAGCGCTATAAGTGCCGTTTCAGTTAAAGAAACGGCATTTTTTTATTGCTGAAAATATCTATCACTATTTACGTATATGCTTTTATCTCTTTAGTTAGGGCTGGTTAGTAAATATAGTTATTAATTTAGGAATAAGCACTGATAGCTTCTCACACAGCAATTATGAAATGGCATCGGTTTTGTGCTTTAGCATTGTTATCTCTTTCTTTAATTATTTTGTCAGCCGGATACTTACCAATGCTGGCACAACAGAATGCAACTATACAATCTGATTTGCCTACCAGATTGATGCCATCCGTATTGTCTGATAGCCCGCAAGTTTTGCTACCAGATTGGCAGAGAATATCGTTTGGTTCTATGCCACCAATTCAAAATAACGGTTTTTCGATTATTGAAGGTAATACACGCACTTGGTCGGCGGGACAAACACCCGATCGCTATTTAACATTACTCGATATTCAATCTCCATTAAGACCCGATTTACTCAATCTGGACAATATTGGAAAAAGTTCAGACTTCAAGACGATTCCCATGACTAGCTTTCCTTTACTCGGTCAGCAGACTATTAAACACCTAGTAGATATCGTACCTTCTTTAGGTCAGTTTTCCATGAGGCAAGTTCCTCCCATTGCTGCACTACTATCTCAAAAAGGCTCGCTCTCAGAAAATACCACTCCTCTTTCTACTTTATTAATCCAGAATCCAAATTTGGGCGAACTAAAACTCAACCAAATTGATTTATCCGAATATGCGATCGCTGATATTCCCAATATCGAATCGGTTCAGTTAGGGCAATTTTCAGGTTGGCAAGATACTTTAATTGCTGATGTACCTAACCTCAATACTTTACCTCTGGGTTCTTTCCCCGTTCCCCTAACAGAATTAGGCAATGCGGTAGCCAGAATAGATTTTATTTGGAGTAAAGCAGAACAGAAGCGGTTACGGACGATTTCAGGCTCAGATGTAGCTGGTTTTTCCGTACCCTGTCAAGGTCAAGAATGCCCTCATATCGAACTGGACGATTTAGAAAATTCGGGACGAAACCACCGGGGTGAATTTGAAGGTCGTTCTTGGATATCCGGTAAATACCAACAAGTGGAAGGCGGTTGGGGTTGTCTCAAAGGAGTTAATGGCGGTAAAGAACCCACTGGTAGATTGCCTTTTGGCAGTTTCGCCAAAGTAGTAGTGATGGAACCGGATGAAAAAACCGATACCGTTGATACTGCTTTGTTCTTCCGCTTCAAAACCTTTTGCGGTGCTACCCCTTATTTTATTGGCCCAGTTCCCTTTCTTACCTACAGGGTGAACGCGCCCATATTCATCGGTATTTTAGATAAGCAGCTACAAAGGACTGTTTCGGTTCCCCAGGCGAATAGCAGCGGTAGTGCGTTCGCATCCCCAAATGAAGAAGCACTTTCTCAAACAGAGTTCGCTGCTGACGAACCTTGTCCCACTGCTGCTAGTTCTCCAGCTGGCGTGAATGTTGCAGCACTTAAAAACGCGATCGCATTCCTGGAAAGCAGCGGTCAGTCCGATACCATTGGCCCCTTTGTCTGTGCCGATCGGGGACGCAACTGCGGACGCGCTTTGGGGAAATACCAGGATATGAGTTATAACCCCTATGCAGCGCAGGCTATAGCCAATAAACCAGGGGGTCAAGAATGGCTTTCTAAGCTTAATACCGGGGCCAACGTGACTCCTCACGAGCTATTCCAATTTTACCCCCCGGCGGATCAGGAAGCTGCTGTAAAAGCTGCCCTGCTGGATAAGATTACTCTCACCTCGACTGAAATTGACCCGACTACCGGGCTACCTTTTTCAGGCGATCGCCTAATTGAAAGGGTAGCTCAAAAGCACTTCGGCGGTGATGGTTCCATTGTGGATGGGGGTGCTACCGATGCTTTCGGGCGGTTGAGTTTGAAAAGTTACGGTCTAGATGTTTTGCAGCGCTACAAGGAGAATTCTTCTTTATGCAGATTATAAATACCAAAAAAATACCAAGTGACAAACTCGTTCGTTTGGTACGGATTTTTCATTTCAGTTTGGCTTTCTTTCTGTTACTCGGTACTCTCTTCCTAAATGGTTGTACTAACAATTCAATAGCAGCAGTACCTTTACAATGGAAACAAGCTGACTCGATTCCACCTATTTTATTGCAATTAGCCGTTAATGAAAATACTTCTGCTACACCCAACAGGTTGAATGATGTTTTAGTTGCTTCTATCCCAACTAAAGATAAGAAGCAGTTGTATATTTTTAATTACAATAGCCCGGATACCTGCGGTAAGTTGGGATGTTTGTATGTGGGTTATCTGGAAAAAGGAGAATCATCCTATCAACGAGTATTGAATCTTTACCTGCAACCAAATTTACCTCCCAAGCACTCATTGATTAGCATCAATTCAGATGTTTCTAGTTCATCTCTACCTTGTTTAGAGATTAAACAAGTAGATAAGAGTAATTTACAAATTGTTACCTACTGCTTCAATGGTAGCTTTTATCAGCCTACTAAAAGTATTCAGACGCTTGTCAAGTAAATTGAAACTATTAGTCGTCTAGCAATTGAAAAACAATCTTAAATTCTTTGCATTTCCCGGTCTTCTAAACCCGCTTTAGTTGTTTAATTGGCTCTCCCTAATTTTGATAAACAGTCTGTTTTTTTCTAATCTAATGTTTTTACTAGCAATTTACCTATTTTATCATGAATCATTACATAATAGCCAATCAAAAACCAGTTGTAAGTAAACCCACAACAGGCTATCAATCTAGTTTTGATTTCCCCGGACTGTTCAAGTCTTTCGCCAATCCAGAAGGTTTGGGTATGATAGGTGCTTTAGTTTTGGTAATTGTCTTCACTCAATTAACTGGTAATAAGAAAGGAAAGATTTCGACTGGACGGGTAGTAGGAATGGCTGAAAAGCTTGCAGCTACTAACCTCGCTCTCAAACAAATTCACGAACGCAAACACAATAAAGTTTGTTTTTGGTGCGGTTCTCCTCGTTATTGGTGGCGAAGTAAATTAAAAGGGATAGGCGCAACCATTCAAACTGCTTTGGGTGCTTCTCCTACTGTTTGGATTCCTCATGCAGAACGCTCTACTCTCGTTCTCGGTGCGCCTGGAAGTGGTAAAACTTACGGTTCTATTGACAGAATGGCTGAAAGTTGTATGGTACAAGGATTCCCTTTAATTGTCTACGATAAGAAGGGCGATCAGATGCGTCTGTTAGCCCCTTTAGCCGCCAGATACGGGTATGACGTGCGGATTTTTGCACCTGGAGAATCTTACAGTGAGGTAATCAATCCTTTAGATTTTATGAGAAATGAAGAAGATGCGGAAACTGCTACTCAAATTGCTCGCGTTATCAATGCTAATGCTGGTGGTAATAAGGGAGATAATGATTTTTTCTCGAAAGCAGCCGATATGCTGGCTACGGCTTTAATTCAGTTAGCTAAAAGCACTGATTGTCCTGACTTAGGTACTGTCTACGGTTTGATTTCAACCGAAGGATTTGTTAGTAAGTTAGAAACAGCTATTCAACAGAAAAAAGTTTCTGTCTGGGTGGCTTCTAGTTTTCGCCAATATTTGAAGGCGAAAGATAGCGAAAAAACGATTGCTAGTATCGATACAACAACGGTAGGGATATTTTCTGGTTTAATCAAACGCAATTTATTATCTTCATTTTTAGGTAAGACTACGATTCCCATTCGTTTATCCGGGAAACAGATTTTGATTTTCAAGTTGGATGATGAGCGACGGGATGCAGTTGGCCCATTGCTGGCGGCGGCTTTCCACATGACCGTGGTGAAGAATTTAACTCAAAAGCGTTCCGACCCTTTGGGAATATTTATTGATGAATTACCTTCGATTTTTCTGTATGCTTTACCCCAGTGGATTAACGAGTATCGCAGTAATGGTGCTTGTTTCGTGTTGGGGGTGCAGAGTTTGGAACAATTGGCTAATGCTTATGGGGATAATTTAGCGGCTGCGATTACCAGTGCTTGCAGTACTAAAATTTTGTATAATCCTGCTAATTATGCAACGGCGGAAAAGTTTTCTCAATCTTACGGTCATAAGGAGTTGATTGTTAAGGAGCGATCGATTACTCAGTCTAAGGAAGGTCGTAGCGTTACTTGGGCCGATCGACTGCAAACTATGCCGATGATTACAGCGGATGAGATTATGCGCTTTCCGCAAGGTAAGTGCGTGATTACCAATCCCGGTTATAGTTCGGGTGGCGAGGGATCGATTCCTTATCCGCTGACTATTTTTATTCCTAAGTCTGACCAAAAAAGGATTTTAGAATGTTCTAAGCTTTGGGACGAGCAGGTTTGTCCCAGACTGATAGAGCGATCGCAGTTGATTGACCCGACTGAGTTGGATGAGGCGATGGATTTGAGGGAGAGAATTGCTAATTCTCTTTTGACTGTATCCCAGAGTGAGCAAGGGCAGAAAGCGCAAGAAGCTGAGGTTACTTTGGAGTCACCCTGGTAGTATCGCAAGAAAATCGCTGTGAAATATTTTAGCTGTCTTCGCGATCGCGTAACTCTCGATGTGGTGAGCAGTTACGCATTATGTAGCCTATTTAACATTTTTGGGTCTCCCTTTTCTCCTACATACAGAGTGGATAGGTCGAATGCAGACCCGATCGCTAACATCAGGAGCGTTCCATGCCCAATAGAGCATCCAGTTCCATCCCCGTCACAATTCTCACAGGCTATTTAGGGGCAGGTAAAACTACCCTGCTTAACCGAGTTCTAACATATCAGCACGGCAAAAGAGTCGCGGTAATTGTCAATGAATTTGGGGAAGTCGGCATTGACAGTCAGCTTGTGATTAATGCCGACGAAGAGATTTTAGAAATGAATAACGGTTGCATCTGCTGTACTGTACGCGGCGATCTCATCCGCATTTTCAGTGACTTGATGCTCAAGCGCGAAAAATTCGATCATTTGGTGATTGAAACAACTGGACTGGCAGATCCAGCTCCCGTGATTGGGTCGTTTTTTGTGGATGACGTGATGCGTAACCATACCCAACTAGATGCGGTAGTAACCGTTGTGGATGCTCTTCACATTTGGTCACATTGGGATGCAGATGAAGCCCAGGAACAAATTGCCTTTGCTGATGTGATTTTGCTCAACAAAACCGATCTCGTTTCCCTTGAACAATTAGAGGAATTGGAGCAACGCATTCGCAGTATGACTCCATTTGCCAAAATTTATCGCACCCAAAATTGTGACATTGACATGGATGCTGTACTGGGTATCAAAGCATTCGACTTGAAGCAAGTATTGAGCATCGACCCAGAATTTCTCAAGGACGACACTCACGAGCATGACGAATCTGTTTACTCGGTATCGATTGTCGAACAAGGTATCGTCAGCGGTGACAGATTTAACCGTTGGCTAAATCAATTAGTTCAAGTTAAAGGAACAGACATCTTTAGGATGAAAGGCATTTTGGATGTCGATGCAGAAGATCGGCGCTTTGTCTTTCAGGGCGTTCATATGTTGCTGGATGGAAGGCCAGGTCGCCCCTGGCAGCCGGGAGAGCAGCGTAAAAATGAAATGGTATTTATTGGGCGCAACTTAGATGCAGCCCAACTCAAACAAGAATTTCGAGCTTGTTTACTTGAGGCGTAATACGTAACCAATTGCTTACTTTGCCAGAAAAGTAAGAGCCATAATTTACTCTGTAAGCTGAAATATACAGGCAACATTTTCCCAAAAAATTCCAAGAGCCGATTGTTCACTGCAACTGGAGAAATAGCATGAAATTACAGCATTATCTGGGCGGGCTAGAAGGTATAGATTCTGAACCACTTAATTTTGAGAAACGGGTGTTTGTCGAACCTTGGGAAACCCGTATTTTTGGCATTCATGTAGCCATGATGGGTCTGAGCAAACACCTGAACAAAGCCCTGCCACAATATCCGATCGAAAGCGTACCGACTAAATTTAAAAGTATTTGGACTTGGGCAGACCTACGCAAAGGTGCAGAGGCGATGAACCCGTTTGACTACTTTAGGTTTCGCTACTATGAAAAGTGGTTGGGCGGTATTTCTGGCTTTTTTGTACAGTCCGGCTATATCACACAGGAAGAATTGGATGCACGGACAGTGACCTACCTAGAAAAGACGAATACTTCCTTACCAAGATTATCTGAACCTGCTATTGATGACCAAGTTATTGATTACCTACATCGTGGCGATCCTGCTATTCGAGAAGTTAACCGACAACCCAAGTTTAATGCAGGACAAAAGGTTTTAGTGAAGGATGTCCCTACTACCGACCATACACGTCTACCCGGATATCTACGCAATAAAACTGGCATTGTCGATCGAGTCTATGAGGGCGCGTATGCTTATCTTTGCTCCACTGGAGCGGATGGGCTGGGAGAGCCAATGTATGTCTACAGCATCAAGTTTGACCCCAAAGATATTTGGGGTGAGATGGCTGAAACGAATTCTTGGGTCTATGCTGACCTGTTTGAAGTTTACGTTGAAGCTGCCTAGTAATTGTAGAAAGTATTGAGGAGGTTTTAATCGTGAGCGAACGTTTTAGTTATAGACCAAATCGCGAGGCTTATAATGCTGCTAAAGTTAAGGCTTTAGAGTCCTTGCTGATTGAAAAAGGCATCATTAGCAGCGAAACGGTTGATAAGGTACTCACTTTCTTTGAAACCGATTTCGGACCATTTAATGGTGCAAAGCTGGTTGCTAGAGCATGGGTCGATCCTGAATTTAAAGCTTGTCTACTTACCAATACACCAGAAGCGATCGCGCAGATGGATTTCCCGCCTGGAATGGCTGGAGCCGAAGGGGAATACATGAAAGTGGTAGAAAACACGCCCAAGGTTCATAATCTGGTTGTTTGTACCCTCTGTTCTTGTTATCCTTGGCCTATGTTAGGATTGCCGCCTTACTGGTACAAAGACCCTACTTTTCGATCGCGTGCTGTTAAAGAACCTCGCAAAGTTTTGAAGGAGTTCGGATTGGAACTGGATGAGTCAAAAGAGGTGCGTGTTTGGGATAGCAGTGCCCAAATTCGTTGGTTTGTGCTTCCAGAACGTCCGGCCAGAACAGAAGGTATGAGTGAAGAAGAACTCGCCGCCTTGGTCACTCCAGAAGCAATGATGGGCGTTGCCCAAGTCAAAGTTCCTGCTTAGTTGAATTGTTTACATAAAGCGATCGACAATTTAGGAGGTAATCTATTGCAACTTCGATTTGAGCATTTTGCTGTTACTTCTATGATGGGTAGCGAAACTTCTCCTCCTCACGAGCGTGGCACGTTGAAATTTGAGCGGTTCTGGGAAGAACGTGCTTTTGGCATTGCCCTTGCCTTGTCCAAGAAGGGGCATTATGAATGGGAAGACTTCCGGCTGGAGTTAATTGCTGC
This sequence comes from Planktothrix sp. FACHB-1355, assembly GCF_014748295.1. Lineage (NCBI taxonomy): Bacteria > Bacillati > Cyanobacteriota > Cyanophyceae > Oscillatoriales > Microcoleaceae > Planktothrix > Planktothrix sp. FACHB-1355. The sequence continues at coordinate 34,046 of NZ_JACJUP010000003.1, forward strand.
GATCGCACAATGGGAAGCAACTCACTGTAAAGATGACCCCACTTGGGACTATTACCAACAATGGCTTCAGGCTCTAGAAGAGTTAGTTTTTGAATCTAATTTGATTGATGCAGATGAATGGGAAAGACGCACACTTGAATTAATGGAACAGGAGCAAAACGAGAGCAATTCAATTAGCACTATTTAAACTTGTTTATGGCGTGGATATACTAAGCAGTACCTACAGTGCTTAGTATATCCCCTATTCGGGGGAATGTCAATCAAACTAACCTTTTTTGCGTTTCGCTCCTTTCACTGGAGGTTCTTGACTTGGTTGATTTGAAGAATTTTCAGTTTCATCTGAAGAAGTTATTTCTTCAACTACTGGTTGCTCGAAAGATGGCTGAGCTTGCTTAAATCTAGATAACTCCTCCTGTGCTGCTCCATACTTTTGGTAAAGTTCTTTAAGTTGTGCCTCCAGAAATTGATTGCGCTCTGTTAGCTGGGCATTACGTTCTTTCCATTGCGCGAGCGCTCCTTCTTCTCCTACCTCAAACACTGGTGCATCGGGCAGAATTGGCTGGGCAATTAGCTGAGCTTTCAAGGCATCTATTTCATTCACTTTAGCACCTAACGCTGCTTCTAGCTTTTGCGATCGCTCTAGCAGTTCCATGTTTCTTTCTGCTACTTGAGTAAGCTGAATTGATAGCTTATCTCGCTCTGCTCTAATCGCACTCAGTTCCTGACTTAAGCGACCAGCATCCTCTACTTCCTTTTGAAGTTGTGTAACTTGCATACTAAGTAAGTGCTTTTGCTCGCTCACCTCAACTACTTGATTTTGCAGTCGGTTTATTTCTGCAAGACAGGTGCTTATTTCGGCTCCATCCCCCATTTTTACCAACATTGCATTATTGCGGACTATCAACTGCATCTGCTCCACAATATGCTGGTATGCTTGTTCCATCCCTTTCAATTTCGCATTGGCTGTCTGTAGCGCTGCTTCTGTCTCCGATAGCTTTTCTCGCAAAATCTCTGATTCTACATCCAATTTCTCTTGTGCTTCCGAACTGTACACCAGTTCGGTCGCTCGGCGAATACTGTGGTACACCCGTCTCATCAACTCCTGGTGTTCTATTGGAATTGGCTCGTCATCAGAGTTAGTTCCCTTGAAAAATTCATCGGGGTTGGAAGCTCGGAATGCTTTGAGGTGTTTCTGGATTGTAGCGTTAGACATTTTTGCTCCTGTCTTGGCGAAAACAACACCTCTGATTTTCTCTTGAGAAGGCTGCTCTCCCGCTTCTATTAACTCCCGGAAAGCTGCAACAACTTGGTCGTATTTTGATTCTGACATAATTAATTGTTTTTTATTTATTTGCTTCGCGGAGGGATCGCGCCCTCCTTTTTTGTGCCTTGCTGTCTTAGACACCTGTCTTAATAATACACCTTGGGAGGGCGGTTATCAATCTCTAACTGTCTTTCTCTGGCTGTCTTTTTAGGACATATAAATAGGACAGGTTATAGAGATTTTAATTCTTTAATGTCCTGTCTTGCTGTCTTAGTAAGACAGGAGCAGGCAGATTGAGGGAGACCCGTTCCCACAATATGTCTTTAAAAGACAGGTGTATAGGACATCTAGTTGACAAGATTTCTCTATCTCCCTTAATCCTGTAGGAATTACTAGCAGGGTCAATTGTTTTGTTAAGACAGGTGCCTTTGACAGGTTTTCCAGACTGTACTGTCCTAGCTGGACACATATATCAGACAGGTAAGGTAGTTATGTAGAGTATGCCTGTCTTAAAAGACAGGTATTTAGGACAGTTTTAGATGCAGCGAAGCGATCGAACAAGATTTTACTTACCCTCCCTGTCTTAATTAGCTGTCTTAACAGGACAGCTAACAGAATTAATTGGGCGATCGCAGATTCTGAGTTTTAAGAGGGCACAGTACTAAGACGGTAAGAAAGATATAGCAGAAGGCAGAAGGAAAAAGTAATCACAGTAAGGGTTCTAGCCCTTCATAATGGCCTAATCGCCGATTCGGTTGCTATATAAACCTGTACTAACTACCTGTCTTGGTAGGACAGGAATAGGTGAGCGATCGCACATCCTATGTTTTAAGACAGCTATAGAGTACAGGTCAGTACAGTGTGAAAATACGATATCAAGGTGTAGACAACAGGAAACATACAAACCTGTACTAATTACCTGTCTTGACAGGACAGCAATAGGATATCCCCAGTCTAGTTTTTCAACTTGCTTGCAAAACTTTATTCTCGGTAGCTCTCCACCGCTGGGCGATCGCCATCAGCAGATCGGGAATTTCATCTTCAGAAATAGCCTCGATTATTTTTTCTACGGTTGTGACTCCAGCGGGCTCTCCTGCTACAAGCGAGCAGAAATATTTACGCGACCCCGGTGCTATCTGCTGCATTGCCTGAAGAAGCTTATCAAGCATTTGATCGGTTACGCCTGTCTTTCCGTGCCTGAACTGCGACACAAGGCTTTCACTTACCTCAGCGGCTTGTGCTAAGGCTCTGCCGCCAATACGGTAACGCTTTAAAGTTTCGTTGAAAGCTTCGTGGATCAACATTAAGATTTATGTCTCTAATTCATTATTACTTAATTTTGCTTTATCTTTAATTAAGTATTTTTTACCAAACGGAGGCACTTAAATAAATGCAGCCATCATGCTGAATATTACTAAATTAGCTTGATGGTAGACAGCTAAGTAATCGAGTTTATTTAACTTTAACAAATTCTGGAAATTTGCCAACACAGTTTGTCCGGTTTGGCAAAAAGGGTCATTAGCATATCTTTCCTACGCACCAATCTCATAAATTCCACTTCTGGCCACCATCGTGACAAGCAATCAAGGCTCTTTCGACGATGCCCAGCAACCATCAGGGGCATCTCAACTACCTACTGTAAGTTCCATCCCCGGAACACAGGCGGGCACTTCCACCCTCCGCGACCATTGGGAAAAAGAAGTACTGCCCAAACTAACCCCAGAAATGGTCTACACCGACCCAAACCACCGATTTCAAATCAGTGCAGACCGCTGGCGAGGCGGCAGTCCCTTCCGGGAAAGTAAGTCAGGCACATCCTTCGCAGTCTGGCCAGATACCTTGCGATTTTACGATTCCGGCATGGGATTTGCCGGAGATCCCATTTCCTATATCCACAGCCTGAAAATGGGACATTGGGAATACCCCAAAGGAGCTGACTGGGTAGAAGCCCTACGAGAATTATCTCGACGCGCTGGGGTAGAACATTTATTTCCAGAGCGCAACTACTCCAAACAGCACATAGAAAGAGCGCAGAAATGGGAAGAACGTCGGGGCATCTTTGCCACAGTCTACAACCTCTGCGCCGAATACCTCTGGACAGATGAAGCCGCCTATGTCAGAACCCACCTCATCAAAGAACGCGGCTTCACAGAAAAGCAACTTCAAAACTTACAAATCGGACTCTACCCCAGCCTAGAAGCAGTACAAGGTACACTCCGCGAACACTTATTCAACATCGACCTAGCATCGGAATGCGGAGTACTCACCCGTAAATGGGAAGGTTACGTCATCTTCCCCTGGCTCACGCCAGAGGGAGAACCGCTGACCATGTACGGGCATTGGCCCGCAGACAAAGACAACATCCCCCTCAAGAAAAACCATCCCGGTTGGAAAAAAGAACATGAAGCAGCTAGGAGAAGCTGGAACAAACTCAGCGAAGCTCAAAAAATAGAACACCCCTGGTCTGACCCGCACATACCCAAAAAATATGCCTGCTGGAATCCAAAAGACGAAAATGGTTCCTGGCTTTCCACTAAAGAATCTCCTCTTTACTTCGATCGAGCAGTCAAAGCCAAACAGAAGGAAGTTGTTTTGGTAGAAGGAGTTACCGACACGGCAATGGCCCAAAGCTTAGAGGATACCAGAGTAATAGCGTGTGTCGCCGCCAGTTTATCAAAAGAACAAGTCCAAACACTATCCCGCCACCGCATCCAACGAGTCAACATCTGCCTTGACCCTGACTCGGCAGGCGACAAAGGAATTATCAGCTGTATTAAAAGTTTACTTGCAGTCGGAATTACCCCTTACGTCGCTCCACGCTTACCTGATGGCGACGACGGCGACGGTGACCCCGATAAATTTATCATCAAAAACGGCATCGAAGCCTGGAAACAGCACACCAGTTTCGACAGAGCCATGCACGGTTTCCGGTGGATGGCCTGTCAGATCGTAGCCAACCATTGTCCGGTTGCATCGGACGGCTCAAGGTCTTCTACCCACCAAAACGAACACATATCAGATGCAGTTCGCGAAATCATCCTACGTGAAGCATATTTATGGACTTCCTCTATAGATAAACAGTGGTCAGAAGCGCTGGCTACCTATTTTTGGCCACAAATCAAACAAGCTGTAGGAAGCATAGAAATTCCAGAACTAAAAGAACAATCAGCCGACTCGTGCGGTGGCGTAGAAATATTACCATCACACGAGCAAACTTTAAAACTCAAAAGTCAGTCTTCAAAAGAAGAAACTGACCCAGGCTACTCCTGTGACTCTGAGCCTCAACCAACTACGGGTACAGTTTCCCTATTACGGGGAAACGATGGAGGCAGCAAAAAAGGCTCTAACCGCGATCGTCATAACCGCCATAGTCCAAACAACTTTAACCGCAGTAACGACAACTCTGGAGGAGGAGGGAGAGGTAGCGATAGTGGCGATTATAGCAATAGCGACGACTGGGATGAAAACGACTGGAGGGCACCCGTGTCTTGGAATGGAGAAATCGGTAAATGGTTTAAAAATGAAGATGGCACCTTCAAATTCAAACCCCTAACTGACTTTGACTTTATCATTATCGGTGAAGTAATGGCCGCACCCGGTTCGGACGCTGGCGGCGGCTATGTTGTCAAAATCAAACGCGCTTTCGAGTCTACCGAACGCGAAATTCTGCTCAAATCCCTAGAATGCATTACCGTTAAAGAATTTACGACTACCATCAACAAAAAATTTGGCGTCCACCTCAGCTGTCGCCTTTCCCAAGATCAACTCGTAGCCCTCATTCACGAACGTTTAAAAGACTACCATGTCAATCGTGGTGGAAAAACATATCGCTGCATCGATCGGTGGGGTCAACAAGAAGATGGCACCTGGGTTTTCGCCGATTGCCAATTTTTAGCGGATGGCACCCCTACCGATCGAGAGGGATCGCTCTGGGTTTACAATCCTAGCTTGGGCGCTGTAGATAACATTCTTCCTCCAGAAATCTTACCTCACAATCCCCACGCGCTGCGAAACCTGTTAGAAGCGCAGCAAAAATTTGCCGGTTCTAATTTCATTTACTTCTTACTATGCAACGGTTACGTTGCCGCTTCCCTTAACTTTCAAGAAATCATCAAAGTTGAGAAATTTTTCCCCATCTTAAATCCCTGTGGTGACGGTGGAAGCAAGAAAACAGTTGCCGTGCGGTCTGCATTATCTTTAGCGGGTTGGGGCGATATGGAAAGAGGGGGATTAAGCTCTACCACTATGAGTATGGCTTACGAACGGTTGAAATGTTTGGGTTCTATTCCCAGTTTGTGGGATGACCCCTTTGGTAATAAAAAACAAGACAGCGAAACTTTAGATGAATTCATGCACCGTTTGTACAACGCTTTCCCCAGACAGGTGCGCGGCAATTCTCAACAGCCCCATTCATCTCTGATTGTGACCAGCAATAAAAGTTTGGGAGAAAGCAATCCGGCTACTAAAAGTCGCATTATCCATCTATTTATGCCCGTTATCAAAGATGGCAACAGAGAAGCTTGGAATGAACTCAGACGAGCTTGTTTGCAAGCTGCGGGTGCTTTTCAAGATTTGATAAAAATTGGCTATCCTCAAAAGGAAATTTACGCTTTACGCTCACGTCTAGATCGACATCTACCTACCGCTCACGAACGCGCTGCAGATAACTTAGCGCCTTTGGTTTTCTATACTAAAAAAATTGCCGAATTAGGTGGGTTAGATATTGATGTTGAAGGTTGGGTAATTAAGTATCTCTGTCCCGCAATGAACGAAAATTTAAGCGGACTCAATAGCGTGACAGATTTTTTTGAGAAGCTTCCCGCTTTGATGGGAGCCAACGATGTCGGAACTTGGAACGCAGATACGATCGAAAGTAGGGAATACGGAAAAGTGCTGGCATTGCATTTACCTTCGATTTGGACTCAATTCGAGCGCCAATTCTCTCCAGCTTACAACCGTCCGGTTCTAGAACGGGTTTTGGTTCAGATGGGGGCACTCAAGAATAAGAGTGCTAAATTGCATAGCGATCGCGACTCAGTTCTAGCTTACCAGCGGGCTTTGCTCAATTTACGCTTTGACGAAAACGGTGATGCACTTTACCCCAATCAGCCGGAACGTATCAATAAAAAGTGTTTGTTTGTACCGCAGAAATTGTGGCGCACTCTTAACTTAGATTGGTTATTAGATGACGATGACCCGGACGACAGTTCTCCCGGTGGCGGCGATGGTTCTGGTGGAGGTGGTTCTCCAGGTGGTGGGGGTTCTTCTGGTGGAGGTGACTTAAACAACGATCTGGTGACTGAGTTTTGTCAAGAAGATACTATCGAAAATTCGGCCACTTCCTCACGTTTACCAGAAAGTGACTTTAGCTTTAACGAAGATCGTACCCGCGATCGCGGTTATTTTTCTTCAAGTAACCAAGCCTGCACTCCAGTTACACACTCGGTCACCACCGATTCGGTGAATTGTTATAACCTAGAAAGCAAAAGCATTTCAGCTTCTGTTTCGAGTGCAAGTAACTTAGTAACCGAAGACCGACTGCAATCAGAAGCTAAACAAAATTCCGTTCTGCCTTCAATTGTAGAAGTGAACGAGAGTCTTGATGTAACTTCTGCTGTTGCCTTTCCGGCGACCCCTACATCGGGCGACGAGGTTACTCAAGACAGCTATTCGGCTCAAAGTGTTGATAGTACTGGTGTTCAAGAATCACCAAGTTCCGACGGATTAAAGGTTACTAGCTCGCAGAATTTGGTTACTCGATCGCATTCTGGCTCAATATCCCCTTCTCAAGGAGATCTAGTTGAAGAATTAACAAAAGAGTGCCTCGTTCTCAAAAAACAGTTAGAAGATTCAACAGCAGAAGTACGGTTAGATGAGCGTTCTAGGACTTTTCGTGAATTGCAGACACTGTTGACTAACTATTGCAGTGTACGTGCGGCTGTACAAGTCAACCCTCAACTGCCTGCTTCTAATATAGTTTCTCTATTCGTACCGTTGGATAATCTGTTGGCAAGCTGGGGTATCGAACCATTAGGTCAAGTTTGGGAACAAGTACCTTACAATCCCCAGTTACATCAAGCAGATGTCAATGATATTGCTGAGGGAGAGTTGGTTTTTGTGAGGTTTGTAGGGTATAAGAATGGCTCTCGCATTCTTTGTCCTGCCAAAGTCAGCCGGACTCGACCATTTAGCTAAAATTAGATTTTTTAGACCTAAAGAGAGATGCTACTGTAATGGCTTCATCCGGTCTGAAGAACGAGCCACTTGGTACGATTCCTTTGTGCAGATGTTGGATGTTCTCCAAGCGTGGAGAATGTCTGTAGACGCAAGAATATGCGTAGCTGCGAGCTCGCAGAGCGTCAAATATTAACTATTTGTTCGCTAAAAACAAATCGTGTTTGGCCCTCGTAGCAGCGACAAACTGCAAGTTTTTTTCCTGCTCCTTTTCCCAATCCTTCTCAGCTCTTGGATGTGGAAGCAAATCCGGTCTAATATGAAAAACTCTCTCAGCCTCCAACCCTTTAGAGCCATGTATCGTGGTCAAGAACACTTCATTAAAATCACCTTTAGATAAACGCTCGATCGCCCCAGTCAGTTCGGCTGTATCTTGGCAATGATTACCTGTATAAATGGCATTAAGGGTTAGGATGCGATCGTGCAAATCTACAACTACTGTAATCGGTACTCCATCAGCGAGCATCTCTTTTTTTCTTGACTCATACCACGCTTGCAAAGTATTAGTAAATTCCTGGCAACTATACTTTTTCACTGATTCTCCTACAATTTCGCCAAGTAAGCTATTTAGTTGACTGGCTATATCTTTATTTTTAATTTTTGCTGCAATTCCTGCCTTGAGCAGTTCGTAATATACTGGTATCAACGGATAAAAGCAGCGACAGATAATCAAATCGCCAGCTTTAGCTAACTTGGGAATTTCTGCTATTTTTATTAACTTAACCGTCCCTAGTGGCGCATTCTGACGAGGTTCGATTACATTATAAATCTGATTGGCCAACTCGATATGGGTAGTCGGACATCTATAGCAAATAGATAAAGGTAATTGAATCGCACTCCTGCGCTCTATAATATTAGCAATACTCTGTCGATCGGCGGCACTAAATCCCATGATAGCTTGACGTTCGTCACCAACAAAAATACCCCTAGCTCCTGCTTTATATGCCCTCATGACAATATCGATTTGTGCGGCGTTAAGGTCTTGCACTTCATCTACACACAGAAAATCGTAGCTATATACTGGCAAATTCAACACAGATGGTAGCCACACCATATCTTCGTATGAAATGAATTCTCTACACTGACGTATTCCTATTTCTAGAATCTCAAACACAGCTTTTTGAATAAAATCCCAATCTCCTATGCTAGGCAATCCATAATAATGGCATAATTGTTTTAACGTTGTGCTATTGCTGGGGTCAGCTAGAGTAAGTTGACTGAACTTTACCAGCGATACCAATCGATGGTATTCCAGTGGCGAGTGTACTTTTCTATCTGCTAAATAATCTTTAACAATTACTGAATATTTACGTTTGTTAATCTCAGGCATATTGCGAAAAGCACGACATAAGCTTGATAAACCCAAACTGTGTATAGTACTCGCTTCGATATGTTTGGGCAGTTTACGATTTAGCTCATCAGCAATATGTTTGTTGAATGCTAGAAAACGCGATCGCAGATTTTTGGGAATGAAATTAGCGCCTTTAATTAAAGTAGTAGTCTTGCCGCTGCCCGGTACAGCAGAAACTACACATGACCCTTGACCGGATGCTAACCAATCGAAAATTGCTTTTTGATAGGCAGATGGCATAAATCCCAACACCATATCTCCTGATGTTGGTTGGCTATTAGCCTTATTATGAGAAAGGCGGTGCGGTGTTCCCAGCACCATATCGCCTATTCCTGGAAGTGGAAGTTGTTCGTGATCCACGTTTCTTACTTAAAAATGTAGGTTTTCATCAAACTATCGCTCGCTACTAATATTTGTGTCTGTATGCTTTGAAAAAACTGGGCGATCGCATTTATTTTCGGGCTGCTTTTTTGATAAACATTGGTAATATTATAGATAACAGTATTAAATTATAATACATAAAATCACCGAAACTGATGCCCAAGGATGAGAAAACCCTTCCCCTACCATGCCACAATGTACGAGGCAAATATATTCACCGCTAAAAAAACGCTGATAGGTTGCACTCGGTTTACCTGCTAAGTCGAAACCTTCCTTCTCGCTATGAACTAAGCCAACGCGCTCTTTCAGGATAGGAAAGTTTTGCAGCAGTTGGTATAATCGATGGGCGTGCGGTATGTTGAGAGCGCGGACAATCATGGCGTGCGGTCGCTCTGTGTCACGCTTTTGAGTTAAAATTTCTACAGCTTTTTCTAAGACTGGCAAGCAAAAGGAATCCGCTAGTAAAATTTTTCTAAACCATTCTTTATCTGATTCAGCTTTGGCAAAAAATACTTCTGGTGTATATTCAATTTCTTCTCCATTTAACTCTTCTACCAGGAATGCTTTACTCGTTGCTTCTTTGTACATTACCCGTTTGATGGGTGGTTCTTTGAGTTGCCAAGCATCCTGAATGGTGAACTCGTAATCTGTAACTGGGGAATAAGTAGTCGGACAAAAGTAATCGACACTGTATGAACTTTTGTTAAGGCACTTGCAGGAGTGCCTTCGCACAGCGTGCCGTAGGCATATCGTGCATCGGCA
>NZ_JACJUP010000030.1:0-16483 GCF_014748295.1 Planktothrix sp. FACHB-1355
TTAAACTTTGTGCCACATCGGGATGATCGCCCTTAAATAGGCGCTGTCTCATCGCCAGTGCTTGTTGGTACAGGGGTTCCGCTTCACTGTATCTGCCTTGGGATTTGTAAAGTACTGCCAAATTGTTTAAACTGAATGCTACATCGGGATGATCACCTTGATAAAGGGAAAATGCTAAATCTAAAACTTGTTCGGCAATTACTGCTGCCTCATAGAACTGACCTTGCTGATAAAGTGTAATCACCTGTTGATTTAGCTGTTCCCAAGATTCCATCATGTTTCGCCCCTACAATGGCGTTATGATTGTGTTACGGTATATTCCGTGTACAACACCTGAGAATCCGGATATTTTTCCACATATTCCAGCAGTCCATACAAATCCTCTCGCTCCAATTCCAAAGCCTCATCTTTACTTTTATCCAACCAATCTAGAGGCGGCAATTCCTGCGTAATCAAAGCTAAAATTTGCTCTCTTCCCACCTCATCCGATCCAAAAGTTGCATACTCTGATGGGGGGCATTGCGGCAAAACCATTACCCCAGTAGCGCAACGAGAATTAGGCGCATATTCCGAAGGACATAAACAACAAACCGCCCCCGATGGTTCCCTCTCCAATAATATTAAGTATCCTTCGCGTTCAACTTTCACCTCATATTTAATATCGCTATTCACAGGCACAGATTTTCGGGACTTGTTACGCCTAGCCCCCAAGACAGGCACTTCACGCAATTCTTCAGCTAGCACCACCTATAATAGGTTAGAATCATTCGCCTTTGCTTTCAGTTGTTGCCAAATTTGGTCAATAGTAAATGGTGGAGGAGTTACTAAACCTTGCTCTTTCGCCCATTGGGGAAATATTACCTCGCGCAGCCAGCGTTTGGCAATTTTCCACCTGCCTTTAGTAGCACCATTAAAATCACATCCATCCTCTGCCAGTTTGTCGCAAATTGCACTCAACTGCTGGGTAAAAATCGTCTCAGCAATGCCATTCTTTGTTCCTTCTAGTAACTCTACTTGATAATATTCTGCAATACTTTTATTGTTTGAATCAGCATTCTTTTCCCGGAAGCGTTCTACAAATATAATTCGGTTCTTGCCGCTAAAACAAAAGCGGGTTGCCATTGCTTCTAGAAATACTGCTTCCTGATCTTCATATTTTGGCAGATTCATAAATTCTAATTGCCTGAAACTTTAAAGCTATTCTATTTTAAGTGCCAAGACGATGGCAAGTAATAAATTACAAAATCCTACATTGTTCTACTTAAATCTACTTTCTCGTAAGATATACTTCGCTCTACTTATTTCGATTCTCAATTAAATAAACTCTGTCTAACTTGGTATACAGAAGGCAATTATCGAGGTAGACAATATGAAAAAAGCAAAATTAGCGGTTAAAAATACTCGTCAACAAATTGAATTAAAATCGCTTGCTGCTTTATTTATTTTGCAAGCTTTATTGATTAGTGTTGAAGGAAATTACCGGGTTTACCAAGGATATCCTCCGCTGGATGCTGTGCTTTGGATGCTGACTGAAGGTACTAGCTTGATTATCAAAGTTCGTCGTGCTGGTATTCTTGATGAAGAGAAGAGAAAAAGTAATTAAAGCTGTGGAAAACGCCTGGGAATACATCACTCGTTGGTGAACACAGCCCGCCTGGGAATCAATTCCCAGGCTAATAGCTAAAGTCGTCTAAAGACGACTGAAGAAAAAGCAAAAGCAATTGTTTTCTCTAACCAAAATATTCTTTTATAACATAGTCCTCTTCAGAGGACTTTCGCTATTAGCCTGCGATTTGAATCGCAGGCGGTTGATGCGACTCATGCAAAATCTATATAAACAAATCCACCTTAATTTACCCCTGCCAATTCTGCTTTGCCCTAGCAAATATCTCATCTATCGTTTGCCCTTCATAAAGCCGCCGCGAAACTTCCACATAATTCGTAGGTTCCCGATGCAAAAGTGTGAGAAATCGCAATGCAGCCGCAGAACCAAGAGACTTTTGCAAAGCCTCTATTCCTTTAATCATTATTTCTGTATCATCCATAAATTTTGCAATCTCCATTAGCTTTCTCCAATATAATATAAAATAATATCAAACCAAATCTATTCAATACCCAATCCACCATTGAACACCGACAACCTTTGTAAATACCTCGCCGAAGAATACCCCGCCGAATTTATCCAATGGCTACTCCCATCCGAAACATCTAACATTCAAGTATTAAAAACAGAACTCAGCCTGGAACCAATTCGCGCCGATTCTATCACCTTACTACAAACCCCAAATCTAATTCTGCACTTGGAATTTCAAACCTTACCAGCATCAGATCCGCCACTACCATTACGGATGCTTGATTACTGGCTGAGACTGTATCGAAAATACCGTTGCGACGTAGAACAAGTAGTCATTTTTCTCAAATCCACTACTTCCGAAATCGCCTATACCAATGAGTTTACCGCCCGTAACACCCGCCATCGCTATCGAGTCATCCGAATGTGGGAAGAAGACCCCGCGCCACTGTTAGCCAATTCTGGACTTTTACCGCTGGCGACATTAGCGCGAAGCGACTCACCCCAGGCTTTACTCGCGCAAGTAGCCCAACAGGTCGCTAATATTGAAGAAACCCCGCAACGGCAAAATGTGGCAGCCTGTATATATGTCCTTGCAGGTTTGCGATTTGACAAAAATTTGATTAGCCAACTATTCAGAGAGGAAATTATGCTTGAGTCTGTCACCTATCAAGATATCTTGGAACAAGGACAACGACGAGGAGAAGTAACTGTGATTATGCGCCAGCTTACCCGTCGAATTGGTACGTTTACTCCGGAACTTCAAGCGAGAATTCAAAGTTTATCGATCGCACAATTAGAAGACTTGGGAGAAGCACTTTTAGATTTCACTCAACCAACAGATTTAACTGCTTGGTTAGAGTCTCATCAAGCATAAATAAAAAACAAATAAAGTCCGCAGAGGGCTTTATTTGTTTTCCTGGCTAACCAACTATTGAGAGAAAAATTTATGTATGAATCTGTCATTTATCAAGATATTCTAGAAAAAGGACGACGAAGAGGAGCAATATCAATGGTTTTGCGGTTACTCCACCGTCGAATTGGTGCGCTTACTCCCGAACTTCAAGCGAGAATTCAAACTTTATCGATCGCACAATTAGAAGAGTTGGGAGAAGCACTTTTAGATTTCTCTCAACCAACTAATAATCCTTATTTCTGGATCGTCCATAATTTTTGCCCTCTCCATTAGCACCCCATATTGGTTGGCTCTAATTGTTTAGATTCCTGTATAATAATCATATTACCCATCCACTTCCAAAAAGCAGCATGATCCAAACTCTAGATGCAATCTACGAACAAGGTGTTTTTCGCCCTTTAACTAAACCGGAAATACCTGATGGAGAATCCGTCAAATTAATAATTGAAACCTCATCAAAACTAAATCCAGAAGAAATGCTTAAATTAGCGGCTCAAGTCTACGAAGGTTTATCTGAAGAGGAGATAAATGAAATAGAACAAATTGCAGGCGATCGCAGTAATTTCTTTACCGGACATACCCCATAAAAGTTGTGGCACAAGTTATTTTAGATACCGATATCCTTTCAGCTATCATGCGACAGAATCCAATCGTCATAACGAAAGCGACAGAATATTTAGCCGAACAGAGTCGGTTTACTTTTTCAATTATCACTCGCTATGAAATTCTGCGGGGACTAAAAGCGAAAGGTGCAACTAAACAGATAAGCCTATTCAATAATTTTTGCGCCAAAAATATCGTTTTACCCCTAACAGATGAAATTGTCATAAAAGCAGCAGATATATACGCTGATTTGAAAAAACGTGGCTTGCCGACCGGAGATGCAGATATTTTAATTGCAGCTTCGGCATTGGTGCTAGGGGTAGCAGTAGTAACAAACAACCAAGCTCACTTTCAGCGAATACCCGATCTTCAGGTACTCAACTGGCTAAATTAGCAAGGATAAACAAATTTGGATCTTAAACAACGATTGCAAAATCATCTCGCGGAAATTGTGCGCGATCGCGATCCTTACCTCTCGCCGATCGCTCATCTTTACGTACAACAATATATCCGCGCACAATTGCAACAATGGGGAAATGTGGAAACTCACGAATTCACAGTAAATGGCAAAATTCATCACAACCTTATCCTCAATTTACCTTCCTCTAGTAAGGAATATCCACCTATTTTAATTGGCGCACATTATGATGGAGTACCGGGAAGTCCGGCGGCGGATGATAACGGTACAGGCGTTGCTGTATTACTGGAATTAGCTAAAGCTTTCGCAGCGAAACCGATTAAATATCCCGTGCGAATTGTGGCTTTTGATATGGAAGAATATGGTTTGTTAGGTAGCCAAGCATATGCGGATTTATTGAAGCAACAAGGACAGCGATTGCGTTTAATGATATCATTAGAAATGTTGGGTTATTGCGATGATTCTCCTAATTCCCAACGTTACCCGGCTGGGTTGGAACGCTTCTATCCGGATCGCGGTAATTTTATCGCTTTAATTGGTAACTTAACCGCGCTGACCGATTTAATAAAACTGAGGGGAAATATTCGCGGAAGTGGAACGAAATGCGAGTTTTTGCCAGTGCCAAGTAGAGGTACAATTGTTCCCCAAACTCGCCTCAGCGATCATGCACCTTTTTGGGATAACGGTTATCGGGCGATGATGATTACGGATACGGCTTTTATGCGGAATCCCCATTATCATCAAGCGAGCGATCGCATCGAAACCCTCAACCTAGATTTTCTCGCCGGCGTTTGTCGCGGTTTGGAAATCGCGATCGGGCGGCTGTGATCGATCTCAGCGCCAGGTATATCCTGGGGTATTTTGAGCTTGTGCGATGCGTTCGATTTCTTGGCGCACTTCCCGCATGGTTCTTCCTCTAGCTAAATGTTTTGTCCACATTTCCAGATTTTTGCGATCGGCAATTTGCCCCAGCACTTCTATGTAAATCCGATTAATCGCATCTTGAGCTTCCCGACTTTTAGCGATATCGTGGCGAATATCTCTTAACGATCGGCGTCTTTCTAATTCTCTGTACCAAGTTCTCAATTCCATTTCATCCGCATCTCTTTCTAGCACTTCGCGATAAATTTTATTGATTTTGTCGTAACGCGAACGACCTTCCCGTTGCCGATTATTGAGGAGCGAACCATCATTTAAGCAAACCGCAAGTCCTCCATTTTGGATACATTCCTGTGCGTTAGCAGGAGATGTTAAACCGATCGCAACCAAAAAAGCAGTAGTGGCGATCGCGCTAGTTGCCAATAAAGCAAGTTTCTCTCCTGTACTGAATGTGGAAATCGTGGTTTTTTTGGGCATGGGGCACTTGGTATTGGGGATTGGTAACGATTGTCAAGCGATCGTTACTGTGCTTAATTTCGCAGAATATGGGTTATTTAGTCCTTGCGAGTGCGATCGCAGATCGAACTAACTGTTCTGGCTCAAGAGGCTTGGTAACGTGCCGTTGATAGCCAGTATCTAAGGCTCGCTGACGATCGTCTTCTCTAGCATAAGCAGTCAAAGCGATCGCCGGAACCTGTCCACCTTTTTCGGGTGGTAAAGCACGAATTTTTTGGATCAGGGTATAGCCATCAACTTGGGGCATTCCGATATCGCTGACTAACACATCGGGTGGGAAGGATTCCAAAGTTGCCAGCGCTTGCGCCGCAGATGCAACCGTCACAACTTCCGCTCCGTATTGGGTCAACAATACAGTTAATAACTCACGCGCATCAGGGTCATCATCCACGGCGAGGATTCTAATTCCCGTCATATCGAGTTCTTGCGGTGGCAATTCATTTGTATGTTTGATTTCCGGCTCAACATTCAGTAATGGCAATTGGACAGTAAAAGTGGCTCCCATCCCTTCACCCGGACTATCAGCGGCGATCGTACCGCCGTGGGCCTCGACCAATTGACGAACGATCGCCAACCCCAGCCCCAATCCCCCATACTTGCGAGTGATGGAGGCATCTTCCTGACGGAACGATTCAAAAATGTAAGGGAGAAACTCTGGGTTAATACCTTTACCCGTGTCCTTCACCGTAATTTCTGCTAGATTGCCAACTTGTTCCAGCGTGATATTGACTTGCCCGTGATTCCCAGTGAACTTAATCGCATTGGACAGTAAATTCCAGACAATTTGCTGCAATCGGGCTGCATCAGCAGAAACTTGCCCAATGTTCGGTAATACGATATTGAGTGAGATAGATTTAGCTATAGCTGCCGTTCTAACCGTCTCGATCGCAGATTCGATCGCAAACGATAAATTCACAGATGTCACATTCAAGCTCAGCTTGCCCCGCAGAATTTTAGCAACATCGAGCAGGTCATCAATCAATTGTGTTTGCAATCTGGCATTCCGCTCAATAGTGGCGAGGGCTTGAGCAGTTTTAGTTTCATCTAACTTACGAGTTTGCAATAATTTTGTCCAACCCAGAATGGGGTTAAGGGGCGATCGCAACTCGTGGGAAAGAACAGCCAGAAATTCATCTTTGATTCGGTTAGCGCGTTCTGCTGCTGACCGTGCGGCTTGCTCTTGCTCCAATAGCCGATGGCGTTCGATTTCCAGTTGTTTTTGCGCTTCGATATCAGTTGCAGTGCCAAACCATTTGACAATTTCACCTCGCTCATTTTTTTGGGGAATTGCCTGATGCAAATGCCAGCGATAGATGCCATCTGCTCGCCGCATTCGACCTTCAGCTTGATAGGCAGTTTTCTGTTGCACCGCCTCATTCCAGCGTTGACTCAAAATCGGTAGATCTTCGGGATGGACAACCGCTTCCCAACCAGTGATGCGGACTTGTTCGAGGGTTACCCCCGTGAACTCAGTCCAGCGTTGATTGACATCCAGTAAAGCTCCTTCCCGATTAGCTGTCCAAACTAATTGGGGGATCGATTCTGCCAAACAGCGATAGCGTTCCTCACTTTGACGCAATGCTTCCTCTGCTTGTTGGCGATCGGTAATATCAGTATTAGTGCCAAACCACCGCAATACTTTACCCCGTTCGTCCCGAACTGGAATAGCGCGGGAGAGAAACCAACGATATTGTCCGTCTTTCCCCCGCAAGGGAAAGGTATCCTCCCAAGTTTCCCCCGTTTCCATACAGTGACGAAACTTTTTGACCACCCGCTCTAGATGGTCTGGGTGATGCACTTGCTGCCAGCCCCAACCTTGCATTTCTTCTAAGGTTGTACCTGTATAATCAAACCAGCGCTGGTTGTACCAAAAAATCCACCCATTCTCATCTGCCATCCAAGCAAATTGGGAAATATTATCTGCTAAAGTACGGAAGCGTGCTTCGCTCTCCCGAAGTTCCTGTTGTGCCAAAGTGAGTTCGGTAACATCCATCACAGCTACCCCAACCCCGATCGCTTCCCCATTAGGCAAACAAACAGGATAATGATTGGCAATAGTACTTCTAAAAACACCCGGTCGAACTTCGCCACTAAACTCCACATTGAGGACGGGTTGTTGAGTTTCCATAATCTGGAGCAGCAAAGGCGCAAATTGAGGTGCCATTTGCGGTACGACTTCCCACAAGGTTCGTCCCAAATGCTCGCTTAAAGGAAGTTGATTGATTTTAGCGAGGGCTTCGTTGGCATAAAGAAATCGCAGTTCTCGATCGAACAGCGCTAGGGTAATTGGGGATGCGGCGATAAATGCTTGAAGAATCGCTTCGCTACGTTGCCGTTGAGCTTCTACTTGTTTGCGATCGCTAATATCTTTGAACAGGATAGCGACTTTTCGGCTTTCTGGTTCTCCAGTGCGGAAAGCGGAAACATCAAACCATCGATTCATCACTTCAGAGCCATTTTCAAAGCGGACGGGTTCGCCTGTCAGTGCGACTTTACCGTAAATCTCAAACCAATGAGGTTCCAGATCTGGAAGTAGCTGACGTGCTGTTTTACCTTCTGCTTGTTTGAGTCCTGTTTGTTGCTCAAATAACGGATTTATTTCGAGGAAGCGATAATCGAAAGGCTTGTTGTGTTCGTCAAACAGCATTTCTATGACACAAAAGCCTTCATTCATCGATTCAAATAAAGTGCGATAGCGCTCCTCAGCTTGTTTGCGATCGTGAATATCAATGACTGAACCGATGTATCCTTTAAATTCCCCATCTTCTCCAAACCAAGGGCTTGCTGCATCGATCGACCACCGATATTCACCATCCTGACGACGCAAACGATATTCCAGCCGAAAGGCTTCGTAACGCTCATTTGCTTTTAAGAAGATGTCTTTAGAAAATTCGCGATCGTCTGGATGCACTGCTTTTAACCACCCCAGCCCCAGTCCCGTAGCTTCGGTTTGCCCCGTGAACTCGTACCAGGTTTTGCTGAGGTAAGTGCAATATCCTGTAGCATCTGTCACCCAAACCATCACAGGTGCGTTATCTGCCATGTTGCGGAATCGTTCTTCACTTTGACGTAGGGCAGCTTCTACTTGAATTCGCTCGGTAATCTCTTCACAAACCGTACTGATGCCAATTACGCGATCGCCATCTTTTAAGGGTAAAAATTGTTCCAACCAGGTGCGTTTCACTCCCGGTTTTGCTGGTGTTTCTCCATGAATTTCTACATTTAATAGCGCTTCTCCGGTTTCCAAAATCGGACGCAGAAGCTGTTCGACAGTATCCGCCAGATCGGGGAACAGTTCCCGCACAGTACGGCCAATATGAGCTTCTACAGACAACCCATTAATTTCTGCCAATCGCTGATTGATCCGCAAAAAGCGGAGGTCGGTATCCAGGACATTTAAGCCAATCGGGGCAGACTGATAAATAGCTTCAATTTCTGCCAGTTGTCGTTGAAGTTGTTGCTGGCTCTGTTGAACCAAGGCTTCACTGCGTTTGATGTCGTCTATATTGGTAATTGTGCCGATCCAGCCTGTAATTTGATTGTGATAGTTTCTTGTCGGTATGGCTCGACAGATGAACCAGTGGTACTCGCCATCCCAACGGCGAATCCGGTATTCAATCTCAAATGTCTCCCCATTGGCGATCGATTGGCTCCATTGAGCTAAAGTGCGATCGCGATCGTCGGGATGAACCGCACTTACCCTCGCTAAACCCATCGACTCGGCTTCACTCAAACCTGTATACTCATACCAGCGTTGATTCCAGTAATTGACTGCCCCCGTTGCATCGGCTGTCCAAACCATTTGAGGCATCGCTTCTGCCAATTCTCGATATCGGTGTTGACTGGCTTCGATCGTGGCGGCGGCTTGGTTGCGTTCTGTCATATCTAAAAAAACGCCGATCGCTCCTCTAATGCGATCGCAGTCGCCGCGCAGGGGAGTTGCATAGGATAATATCTGATGCACCGTGCCATCCGGCCACAAAATGTCAAATTCTGCATCTCGCACGTCTACGTCCAGTCTGGCAGCAACTTGCATCGGCAAGTTTTCGGTGGGTATTTCTTGTCTGTTCTGGAAGACTCGATAGGGAGGTTGTTCATCGACTGGCGCACTTTTGGAGATGTTGTTGCCGGGACGAACGCCTAGCAATTGTCGGAGGTAGGCGTTATTCTGCATTTGAGTGCAGCTGGGATCGGTGGCGATCGCAATGCCCACAGGAATAATATCTAAAAGAGTTTGCAGTTCGGTAACCCGATTTGTCAAATCTCGGTTTAATTGTTGAATGGCTGCTTCAGCTTGTTTTTGCGGGGTTAAATCCACGGCAAACACCATATGCTCATCGGTGCTATCCATCCACTGCATCGCACTCAGCAAAATGGGAACTCGCGCTCCATCTCGATGCAGCAGTTCCATCTCCTGCGGTGGGAAAAAGCCATGTTGCCGCAATTGTGCCAGGTTTTGCACAGCCCGTTCAGTCAACTCTGCCGGGATAAAGTTGTACCAGTTCATGCCTTGTTGCTCAAACTCTTCCCGCGTGTAGCCGTGCAGGTGCAGCATGGTATCGTTCGCGGTCATCATTTCACCGTTGACCGAGCCAATGGCTATACCAATGGGAGCGGTGTCGATTAGTCGTTGGAGTTGTTGCTGTTGCTGTTGCAGGTCTGTTAATGTTTGGCTCAAATCTAACTCTAAACGCTTGCGATCGGTGACATCCCGCCAGGAGGCGACAAAGCCATCATTTAACTTGGTAGCCCGAATATCAAATGCCCTCTTCAGCCGACGATCGCCATAAGTGTCATCGTAGATGAGGGAATCTTTGATTAACGGTTCTCCTGTTTCCACTACCCGACAATACTCGTCAAATAACCCCGTTTCGCGATGAGCTGGCAGCACCTCACATAAACCTCGACCGATTTGCATTTCTTTGGGCATCTGGTTATTTTCGCAGGCTGCCCTGTTGAGATAATCGATGCGAAAGTCTACAATCTGCCCGAACTCATTACGGATGGATGAGAAGATGCCAAAGCAATCCAGCATATTCTCAACCGATGTTTGGAACTGCTCCTGACTGTATTGCAGTTCCCGTCGCAATTCGGCATTTTCGATCGCACTTCGCATCGCTAAGCGCAGGTCGTCTGGAGTCATCCGGTCTTTGACCAGATAATCCGCTGCCCCGTTTTTGAATGCTCGCACCGCTACCTCTACATCATTACTGTCAATCACCACAATTGGGGGACAGTGCCTACCCATCTGTTGCTTCAGTTGCCGAAGAACATCGAAGTTGCGGCAGTGCGGAGAGTCGAGTTCTAGAAGGATGCCGTCAATCTGCTGTGCTTGCGACAGTGCCAGAAGTTGGGGATCGTATCGCTGAGTGAGAATTCTGTATGCAAAACTCCCGTCTTGCTGTAATTGATACCAATAATTGCGATCGCTCTCATCAGAATCGGCAATTACAAGAACAGTCCGGTGAGTTGACATAACTTAATACCCAATCCACAGAGTTTTCAGGAAACCAGTCGAAGCCAAAGGTTGGCAGGATGCTTTGAAATAGTATCGGTCAATCTTTTGACACTCCTTAACTAATCTAACGGTATAGTTGGGGTGTTACGGCGATTTCGAGCGATAAGATCGGCTTTGTTGCCGAGCGCTCAGATAGTTTTCCAAAAGCGCTTTGCTACCGAAAATTATGGGGTTAGAGCCTTGCCCTTTTAGGGCGACTTTATCCTACAAACCGCGACACCGATTAGTAGATATGCTAAAATAAGTCAGGAGGTCATTAAATGTTTAACCTGACTTACGAGTTCAAATTAAAACCAACACAGTCCCAAATTGCAACATTTGAGGAATGGCTAGAAATCCATAGACGGGTTTATAACTATGCCTTAGCAGAACGCAAAGATTGGTACCAGTCTCGTAGTTGTCGGGTTAACGCTTGCTCACTTCGATCTGAATACATCATTTCTGCCGATGCCCCACGCCCAACGTTTGCCAGTCAATGCAAGTCTTTGACTGCTGCACGTAAAGAAAACGAATACCTAAAACGTGTTAACGCTCAATCTTTACAGCAGACATTAAGAAGACTTGAAAAAGCTTTTGTCAGTATGTGGGAGCAAAATCATGGGTTCCCCAGATTTAAAAAACCTGGGCGAATGCGTTCTTTCTGTTTCCCGCAATTAGGAACAAATCCACTCAGCAATAGATACGTGAAATTACCCGTGATTGGTGCAGTAAAACTACATCAATCACGCTCAATTCCAGATAGCGGCGTAATCAAGCAAGCTCGTGTAGTTAAACGTGCGTCTGGATGGTACGTGATGCTAACTGTTCAATGGGATGTATCTGTGCCATCACCAATGCCACATGGGGAAGCGGTAGGAATTGATGTAGGCTTAAAAAGCTTTGTTGCTACTTCTAATGGTCTAATCGTCAATCGCCCAAAGTTTTTTACAGATGCCGAACGCAAGCTTAAATTGCTGCAACAGCGTGTCGAGAGAAAACATTTAGGTTCAAACAATTGGCATAAAGCCCAGAAGAAGGTAGCCAAGTTACATGAGTACGTTGCCAACTGCCGTAAGGACTGGCACCGAAAATTATCCCACCAAATCTGCAACGATATCGGAATGCTGTTTGTTGAAGATTTAAACCTAGTAGGGTTATCGCGTGGGATGTTGGGTAAGCATTGCTTAGATGCTGGATTTGGTCAATTCTTCAGTATCCTAGAGCAAACTTGTTTTAAGCATGGTGTCTATTTCCAAAAAGTAGATAGTCGCAAAACCAGCCAGATTTGCCCTAGTTGTCATGTTGAGACAGGTAAAAAAGAGTTGTCAGAACGTACTCATGTTTGTTCAGATTGCGGCTATACCACGGATAGAGATGTGGCCGCCGCGCAGGTAGTTCTCATAAGAGGGCTTGCAGCCGTAGGGTATACGGTCAAGATGCTTGCTGAGGGTAAATTCGCTGGAATCCCTATGAAGCAAGAATCCTCATGCCTTTAGGCTGAGGAGTGTCAAACTAATAGTAAGAGTGCGAAATAAATAGATAGGAGCCACAATGATTTCTCCATCTGTGGAGCGGAAATTGGCGAAGGGCTGGCAGGAAGTTTTAGCACCGCAGGGTTTGGGCTATCGGATTAAGCTGCTGTCCCAGATGTTATCTCGCAAATTTCAAGACCGACTGGAACCTTACGGCCTGACTCCTTTCCACTGGGTTGTACTGTGCTGTTTGTGGCAAGAAGATGGCTTAGCTACCTCCAGCATAGGGGAAAAGCTGCAACAGGTGGGAGGTACTTTGACGGGGGTGCTAGACCGGATGGAGGAACGGGGACTGATTCGCCGGGAAAGGGATAGCCGCGATCGCCGCATTTGGCGGATTTGGTTGACTGAAGCTGGCAAGGAACTGAAGCACGTACTGCCTCCTATTGCCGTAGAAATCCGCGAAGAAGCGATGCAAGGCATTTCAGAGGCAGAAAGGGAACGGCTTTCCGAACTGGTGGATGTGGCGATCGCAAATCTTTCATAGGTTCCTTGGGATAGAGGCTAATTACCTCCTGGGAGTGACACCTTTATTGTGGAAATTTTCTAAGATACTACGTATACGAAATAAATTAGTAATTCGCTAAAACAAGCGAAAACTACGAACGCTAAATAAAACCCTAACTAACAGAGAAACAACAACTGTGAAACGCTCAAACACAGCAGTAATAAACGGACAAAAACCCGCAGTTGCGGATGTAGAAAGCGAGTTGCTGACTGCGGACAAACAGCAAACCCTGCCGGTGATAGAGCCGGAGATTGAGAAAGAGAAAGAGGATTTAACAGCGCCTCAAAAAGCTCCGCGCAAGAAAGTAAAGCAGCTAATTTTGGCGGCTTTGGGAATAGGTGCGATCGCTACAGCTGGTAACTTTGGCTATCATTACTGGCAATATGCTTCCACTCACGAAGAAACAGACAACGCTACAGTTGCCGGACACATTCTCAATGTCAGCAGTAGAGTTAACGGTACAGTAGCACAAGTGCTGGCAGACGATAACCAGCTAGTGCAAAAAGGTCAGCCATTAATAAAGCTCGATCCAGGCGACTTTCAAGTCAAAGTGCAAAACAGCGAAGCAGCGCTAGAAGCGGCGAGGCGTCAAGCTGCTGCGGCACAAGCTAACATCGCCCTAGCGGCACAAACTGCCCAAGCCAAAACAGCCACAGCCCAAGGAGATGTGGGCGCGGCTGTAGCCGCCATTTCTACCGCACAAGCAGCAGTGAAAGAAGCGGAGTCGGGAGTTCCGGCTGCTGAAGCGGCAGTCAAGCAAGCCCAAGCGGGAGTACCGCAGGCACAAGCCGCACAAGCCGCAGCTGAAGCTGGCGTGCAGCAAGCCCAAGCCGTACTTGCCGCAGCGCAAGCGGGAGTGCCCCAAGCGCAAGCAGCGGTTAAAGAAGCCGAAGCTGGTGTAGCGGCGGCGCAGGCTCAGTTAGCGCAAGCTCAGGCTACTTTGGAAAGGGCGGAAACCGACTATAACAGGTATAACAGTTTGTATGCTTCTGGTGCGATCGCCCGTCAGCAACTGGAGACTGCTAAAGCAGCTTACGATGTAGCGCAAGCCCAAAAAACCGCCGCCCAACAAGGAATTCAACAAGCCCAGGCACGAGTAGCGCAAGCCACCGAAGGTGTAGGTAGAGCCCAAGCGCAAGTGGCGCAAGCGCAACAAGGCATAGCGACAGCCCAAGCGCAAGTGGCGCAAGCGAGAGAAAACGTAGTGAGAGCCCAAGCGCAAGTGGCTGAAGCGAAAGAAGGGGTAACTAGAGCGCAAGCCAAAGTTGCCCAAGCTAAAGAAGGTGTAGCCAGCACCCAAGCCAAACTCGCCGCATCCAAGGGAGGATTGCAACAGGCGACAGCCAGCAATCAACAAACTGAAGTGAACCGCAGTCAGTACGAAGCTGCACAAGCTGCGATCGCACAATCGCAAGCTGCTCTCAAAGACGCGCAGTTGCAATTATCTTACACCGAAATCGCCGCCCCTGCTGCGGGAAGGATCGGTCGCAAATCTGTAGAAGTCGGACAAAGAGTGCAAGCGGGAACTCCTTTGATGGCAATTGTCAGTGACGAATATTGGGTAGTTGCCAACTTCAAAGAAACTCAATTGGAGAGGATGAAACCGGGAGAAGAAGTAGAAATCAAACTCGATGCCTTTCCTCATCAGACATTTAAAGGTCGGGTTGATAGTTTCTCCCCCGCTTCCGGTTCTCAATTTGCCTTATTACCGCCGGATAACGCCACCGGCAACTTCACCAAAGTTGTGCAGCGCATTCCAGTTAAAGTTGTTTTCGATGCTGACAGTATCAAAGGATATGAATCGCGCATCGCTCCTGGGATGTCAGCTGTAGTCAGCGTCGCAGTCAAGGCAAAGGGAGAAAACTAGCTGTCGCCAGACGAGAAGAAAAACGGTGTAAGCTTATCCCAGACATAGCAGAGATAGATAAAAAACTAATAATTTTGGATATGTTAACAACAAACTATGTCTGATAGATCGGCTTTAATAATGGTTGGATTTCCTGATAATTTCGCCAAGGGGAGTAACGACCGTGTTAAAAAGAACCGATAGCAATAGCCAAGATCTTTTTGCCGTTTATTATATAGTGTACGGTTCGCTCGCTGGCGGGGATGTGCTGGTTAAAGCGATTTTTTGGTCTGGCCCCTACCCAGATTTTATATCTGCGTTAAAAGCAGCTGAGAATTTGAAAATCACCCACGAGCAGGATGATTCGTTCGTAGTGAGGAAATATCTTGGAGAAATCAAATATGGTAGCAGTAAATGAAAATTGATAAAAACAGATTCGGGCAGATTCTGCGTGCCTTAAAATCGAGAAATTTTCGGCTTTTTTTCTTAGGGCAAGGCATTTCTCTGATTGGTACTTGGATTACACAAGTTGCCACGATCTGGGTAGTTTATCAGTTGACAAATTCTGCCCTTCTTCTGGGAGTAACGGGATTTGCCAGTCAAATTCCTAACTTTATCCTGGCTCCTTTTGGGGGGATTTTTGGAGATCGGTGGAATCGGCACAGATTGTTGGTGATTACGCAAATTTTGCTGATGATGCAGTCTTTAACGCTGGCATTTCTGGCGCTAACGGGGAAAATTCAGATTTGGCATATGATTGTTTTGAGCATTAGTCAAGGTACGATTAATGCTTTTGAAATGCCAATTCGTCAGGCTTTTGTGGTAGAAATGGTGGAAAATAGGGAAGACTTGGGAAATGCGATCGCTCTCAATTCTTCCCTATTTAACAGCGCTAGGTTACTTGGCCCAGGTATAGCAGGTTTGCTAATTGCCGCTGTTGGTGCTGGTGTATGTTTTCTGATTGACGGACTCAGCTTTATTGCCGTGATTGCCTCCCTGTTAGCTATGAATATTAAGCCCAGGGAAATAGCATTTATCAATCCAAATCATTGGGAAAGATTAAAAGAAGGATTTGTTTATTCATTTAACTTTCCACCCATTCGGGCTATACTAATGCTGCTTGCTTTAGTCAGTTTCATGGGAACTTCGTATATGGTTCTTGTGCCTGTTTTTGCTACCAAAATTCTGCATGGCAGTGCCGATACATTAGGGTTTTTGATGGCGGCTTCAGGAGTGGGTGCTTTCGTGGCAGCTATTTATCTGAGTGCGCGTCAAAGCATAGCTGGAATCGACAAATTGATTGTCTTATCGTCGCTAATTTGGGGAATAGGTCTGATTGCTTTTGGCATTTCCCGTACACCCTGGGTTTCTTTATTAATGATGTTTGTAATTGGTTTTGGCTCGGTGCTTCTATTTACCAGCTGCAATACATTGTTACAAACCATTGTTGACGATGATAAACGCGGCAGAGTGATGAGTCTTTACATCATGGCTTTTAGTACGATACCGCTTGGCAATTTATGCGCTGGTACATTAGCTGAAAAGATTGGTGCTAGCTATACGTTAGTAATTTCTGGCATCTTTTGTATTTTGGGTGCGCTCGTTTTTGTTAAACAGCTTCCATCTTTAAAAGAGTTTATTCACCCGCTTTATGCAAAAATTGGCATCCTCCGTTAGGTAGAGAGATTTTTTAATTT
>NZ_JACJUP010000300.1:0-6276 GCF_014748295.1 Planktothrix sp. FACHB-1355
TTTTCATTCATAACTTAAAATCCTTTCAGGTTATACCTACAAATATAAACTATCTTAAACAATCGTGAAAAACATCACCAAAACGGTCGATCCAAAAGGGTGATTTCATTCTTACTAATGGGGTAGCGCTCAGGTATGGGGTTGTGCGATCGCACCCAAAATCTCGGTATCCTGATGTGCAGGAGCGTTCTGGGAGGTCGGCGATGGGCAGACGATCGCATCTTGAGTTAGCATGGTAGGAGTGCGGCGATTAATGCAACAGGTATGAGCAAATTATTGGATGCGACTCTCTCAGTGGAAATTGCTAAACGCATTGAAAGCAATGAAGTAAACAGCTTTGACAATGCTTATCATGCAGCATTGGCAACGCCAGGATCGCTCTACGTTCAAGGTTTTTTAGTTTTTTCTGGCAAGCCGTACAAACCCATTGAGCATAGCTGGATCGAACTGGATAATTCTATTGTCGATCCTACTCTGCCATATCTCCACAAAAAGCCGGAAGAATTGTACTACTTTCCCGCGCAAAAACTAACCGTTAAGCAATTGCAAGCAGCATTAGAAGAAGCCAAGGAAGATTATCCAGAAGATGAGCCTTTGCCTGTTTATGGTTCTATGCCTTACGAGTATTACGGCGATGTAATGTTAGGCGGTAAGGAATATCAAGAAGCTTACGAACAAGCAGAAGCTAAATGCTCGGAATTGAACAAACCAAAAATAAAATAAGTGGGAACTAATAGGCATCTCCTTCAAAAGAATCTCGAAGGCAGGATGCCTACCCCACAAGAATTTTTGGAGAGCGCACCTACGGGGTCAGGGAAAACAGAAACGGCGATCGCACTCTGATAAACTTGCTAAACTAGAGCCAGACTTAATTCGAGAGGTCAATATGTCTTTTAGCAGTTACAAGAGTATCGGTGCAGTCCTCAAAGAATTTCAAATTACGTACATCGAAGCCGATTTTATCATCGAAACCGCATTTAATATCCCAGAATATTTCCGTACAGACTTACAATTCGTGATGCAAGAAGGAGTTGTTAGTAACTCGGAATATGCGATTTGTGAAAACTTAATTTACCCAGTTCTTAAAGAAGTTTGGAAGTCCTATTTCCAACAGTTAACTTTGTGGAGTCATCAATCTTTAACTTATGATGAAAATCTCTCAGGGTTTCCTGAATATATTTTAGCTAAACGTTCTCCTTTAGGTAAGGTTGTTTTTGATAAACCCTATCTGCTTTTGGTTGAGGCGAAGCAGGATAAGTTCGAGGAAGGATGGGGACAATGCCTAGCTGAAATGGTAGCAGCACAACGACTGAATGGAGAACCACCATTTATTGTGTTTGGAATTGTTTCTAATGGTCAATTATGGCAATTTGGTAAACTTGAAAGAAATCAATTTACCAGAAATCGATCGTTTTACAGTATTCAAGAATTAGACAAGCTTTTTGCGGCTGTAAACTACATTTTTCAACAGTGTATTTTACAGTTAGATGAATTGATAGCAGCATAATATAGCAAACTAATTGATGACGCTCGCGCTCTTACTCCCCAATTTTACTAAAAGCGATCGCACCTCTATTTTCTTCTTTTAAAACCTGTATAAATTCGCTCATTGACCTGCTCGAAAAATCTGCGATGCAGTCAAATTTAACTCTGGGAAAGTAAGCGATTCAATTCGTTCGTTTTCTCGAAACTGGCGGACTTGATACTCTCCTTCAACAAGTTGGTAAATAGAAAGCGTAGGTCGTTTAGGATTACCGATGAAGCGTCTTCCTCCTAATCCCAAATAATCTACAATCCAATATTCAGAAATACCTAAAGCTTCGTATTCTTCCAGCTTCAAAGCATAATCATCACTCCAATTGGTTGAAACTACTTCAACTACACCCCTCTCCTCGCAGGAGAAGGACGGGGGGAGAGGTTTTTCCAGATATTTTTTGGAAAACCCCCTTTCCATATCGATCGTAGAATAGGAACAGCAATAAAAACAAACCACTTATGGCTGAAGCACTGTTCCTACCGACCAAATATAATACTGGCGCTTACGTGCTATCAGTTGGCGAATCGTATACTTGGCAAATTGCTTGCGCCTCTCGCTTGAAACGATCGCGCACATTCTCTGGCCCAACAATTTCGCAGCCAGCGCGATAAGCTAATATCTCCCGATTTAGCCAAAAGGTGCTTGACACCTGACGCACTACCTTGCGGATGTTGCCGTCTCGTTCGTCGCTGATGTCCCCGCGTTTCGATTCGTAGCTATTGGCCAGTTCGCCCTTAAAGTGTAAGTACACTTTGACAAAATCCAGATTTTCTCGCCATACACCGTCGCTGGGGAGGATGTTGAGGTCTTTAATGCGATCGAGTCTGAGAGAACGGTTGTGCGCGAGTTCTGGTAAATCGCGATTGCCTTCGGTTTCTTCATTCCAGGTTTCTAGGTACAGTCGTTTTTCTCTGAGCAAGATTTCGGCGTAACGCACGGTAAACACCCAATCTCGCTGCTGTGCGTCGCGATAGAGGAGGCGGAAGGGTTGGCGACTGGCAATTTGGCGATCGAGCAACACTCGCCAAGCGGGGAGGGACTGACTGATTTGTTGTAGAAAGGACTGGCGCAGGGGGGAATCGAGATTTCCGCGTTCTAGTAGTAAAGCCATTAAGGTTTGCGCCTCGGTAACGTATCCCGAATCGATCAGCAGTTTAATTGCTTGTTCTAGGGCTTGCACCTGTACGGGTGTAAGTGTAAATCGCTGCCCTAGTTCGAGTTCGGCTTGGGCGATCGCAACTAATAAGCCGGAAATACTCGGTCGATCGCCCCATAAAATCTTGAATTGAGCGGCGATATCTTCTAGCTGCTCTTTGGTTCCGGGTGGTATAGACAGTGTAATCGTTTCTTTTTTGCGAGGCATTTTGATAAATGTACTTGCACTATAGATGAGTTTGTGTCATACTCGCTCTATTAACAAATATAAGTGACCTGTGGCTGTTGGAGGTAAAAGCATGAAAATTACCTTACTTCCCTTATTTTCTAAGCAAAATACCGATTCCGAGCATTGTGCTTTGGGATGTCGGGGTCAGTGCAAAGTTAAGGAGAAAGCACCGAAGTTTGGGGAAAATCGGGATGCACCCTGTATTTTGTCCTTACACCAGGTTGAAACTTGCGCCCAAGTGCTGTACGGTGATGCAGAGATTATTTTCAATACGTCGGCGACGGGAGATGGGAAATCGCTGGCGGCGCAATTGTCAAGTTTAATCGATTTGAGGTTTCGCACGATCGCACTTTATCCGACGATTGAATTAGTAACGGATCAAGAAAAGCAAGTTGCCAACTATTGCACATATTTCAATTTGGATGCAAGTAAGCGCGTCGATAGTCTTTACGGTGCGGAATTAGCGCGGCGAGTGGAAGCAGCAGAAAAAGGCAATAAATTTAAGGAATTATCGAAAGTAATTGAACGGAAATCTGTGATTCTCACTAACCCGGATATTTTTCATTTAGTTACTCATTTTCGTTATTATAATCCGGCTTACGATCGCGCTTTGTTGCCATTACTTTTTGCCAGAAATCTCGACCTATATGTAGCTGATGAATTTCATATTTTTGGCGTGCATCAGGAAGCGGCAATTTTAAATAGTTTGCTGTTAATTCGTTACAACCGACCGCGCAAGCGTCCGATGAAAGTTTTGTTTACTTCTGCTACCCCTAAACCCAGTTTTATTAAAAAACTCCAAGAAGCAGGTTTTAAAGTAGCAGAAGTGAAGGGAAGTTATGAATCTGAATCTACACCGGGATATCGCCAAATTTTGCAATCGGTAGAATTAGAATTCGTGCAGTTAGACCGAGATTCCGATTCGCTAAGTTGGTTGAAAGAACAAGCAGAAACAATTAGACAAATTCTGGAAGCGGAAGGGAGAGGACGAGGGTTAATTATTCTCAATTCGGTGGCGCAAGTTAGCCGCGCCGTGCGAGAATTACAAGCTATTTTTCCTGAAGATAAAGTGAAAGTGCGAGAGATTAGCGGACGGATCGATCGCCAAGAAAGAACTGTTACTCAAACAGAGTTACAAAATGCCGAACAATCGGTTTTAGTTATCGGTACATCGGCGGTAGATGTGGGAGTAGATTTTAGAATTCATTTGTTAATTTTCGAGGCGAGTGATTCGGCTACTTTTATTCAAAGATTGGGTCGTTTGGGTCGTCATCCAGGTTTTTCAGCTTACAAAGCATTTGTGTTACTTTCAGGTCGCACGCCTTGGATTATGGCAAGATTAAATGAGAAATTGGCAGAGGTTAAAACAGTTAATAGAAATGATTTTCGGGAGATGATAGAAGATGCTTTCGATCCTCCCGCAGAGTTTGAACGATATCGCGCTTATTGGGGTGCATTGCAAGCGCAGGGAATGTTACTGAAAATGACAGGTGAAAATGCCGATGTCATGCGACAAATTCAAGCAAAAATGACTGATGATTTGCGACAAGTTTATGGCGAACAATTGGATAAAAAACGCGGTCATTGGTTTGCATTGAAAAATGATGCAACTGGTAAAGCAGTACAGGAAGAATTATTGCGCTTTCGTGGCGGTTCGGATTTGCAAGCAGCAGTTTGGGATGAGTCGCGATTTTATACTTACGATTTGTTGCGGCTTTTACCTTATGCGGAAGTGGAAATTATCGATCGCGATCGCTTTTTAGCCGCCGCTACAAAATTTAACCATCCAGCGACAGAATTTCCCGATAAATACATTCAAGTTTACTTGAAAATTAAGGAATGGACAGATGAAAGATTTGACATTCAATTGGAGTGCGATCGCACCACCGAAGAACTGAAACAATGCAGTTTAATTCAATTAGATAAACTTAGCATTGTCGGACATCCGCAAAGTGAAGTAAAAAAATGTCTTCGCAAACGAAAATTACTGGCTTTTATCGTATCTGTCAACCGCAGTCAAGCTTATAGCCATTGGGATGTCAGTCGCAAATTACATCTCAATCCCACATTTGGATTGTATCGACTTACCGATGCTGATGGTGTCACTTATGCGACTGCATTTAATCAAGATGCTTTGTTGTTGGAAGCAATGAAATGGCGACTCAAACCTTGCGAAACTGCAAAACCTTATATCTATTAAAACCATGACAACTTTACTGCAAACTTTACTGATTGAAACTTTGCCGGAAGATACCGATCCAATTTTGCGATCGTATATCGAGACTGTTCTACCTGCAATGGAACGAGAATTTGCCTTAATTACAGCTTTAGGCGGTTCCTACCAAGGTCATTATCAAAAATTAGTGCAACAAGGCAATTTTCGTGCCGATGAAAAAGCACAACGCTGGTCAAATAAAGCGGATCAAAGCTTGTTAGTTCACGTTTTAAATGCTTTGCTAACTGCTTGGAATCTCAGCCAATATTTGCCAGAAGATTTGCAACTATCAGAAGTAGAAAAACGCCTGCTGTGTTTGGGAATCACTTTGCACGACTATAATAAAGCCGTGCAAGGTCAAAAAGAAGAAACTGCACCGCCAAAAGCATCGGAAATACCGCAAATTTTACAAGTTTGCGAAACTTGGGGAGAGAAACTGAATTTTGATGCTTTTTGGCAGGAGTGGCGCGAGTATTTGTTAGAGATTGCCTATTTAGCGCAGAATACCCAATTTAAAGTCGGCAGCAATACCGTTATTTCTAATTGGGAAATCGGAGATTTTGAAGTTAAAATTGATGACGATCGCCGTTTAGATTTACCCTTGCGTCACCTGCTGGCATTTGGCGATATTGCAGTGCATTGCAACGATCCGGCGGATGTGGCAATTCAAACTGGTGGCGATCGCTTGCAAGAACGTCTAGAATCGTTAGAAATTAACAAAAAACTCGTTTACCATCGCCTGCGAGATTGTCGCGGTTTACTCACCAATCAAATTCACAATGCTGTCGTCAATTTTGTTAGTAAAATTGATTGGCAACCGATTCTTTATTTTGCCAATGGTGCTGTTTATTTAGCGCCGCCAAATTCAGTTACGCCAAGTTTGGATGAAATTGAAACTGCTGTTTGGGATAGCCTGATTAAAGGCGATGAATCTCACAATCAAAAAGGATTGGCGGCGTATTTCAGCACTGGCGATGTGGGATTTGTGCGAGATGGAAAAGGGTTAAAAGTTGCGCCTCAAACGTTGGAACTTTTTAGTCCGGCGGAACTGATTCGGCAATTACCCGATGTCGTGAAAGCGAAAGTGGCGAATGCGAAAAGTCCGGCTACAGGAAAGCGAATTGAAAAGTTAGAAATTCC
>NZ_JACJUP010000301.1:0-6271 GCF_014748295.1 Planktothrix sp. FACHB-1355
TTCTCTATGTACTCTCTCAGTTGACTCATTTTGGGGAAGGTAAAACTCTATTTTACCATTGGCGATCGCAGTTTAGTTTATATGTTGGAGATCTCTAATGAGGGCAACGCGAATTTCTTTCATTGTCAACGTTCCCGTTTTCTAAATTTTCTCACTTTAACCAAAACTAACCAACAACAAATGTTTCCAGGGGTTCAGGTAAACTACACCTATCGGTAGGGGAAGGGATTTTTTACATCTCGATAGATTCAAACTATAAAGATCGTTTTTCCCATCCTAAGCCATTGTCGGCAGGCAATAGCTATGCTGCTGCCAAACCAATCGTGGTTTGGGTGTAATGAATAGGATTTTAAATGATGCGTTACCTTCCCAACCAGACACAATCTAAAAGTTGCCCTCCTTTGCGTAAGGCTGTCAATAGGCTCCTGGTTAAAAGTCATTTAGTCAACCAGCGATTGAATGCGTTTGGTTACTCGCACTCGTCGAGAACTCTGCATTACAGTCTGATGCTTAGAATTGCCCTTACGCGGACAGATTGCAGATGCCCTATCAACCACCGATCTCAAATGCCACTGGTATGAGTATAGCGGGTTAGCTCCAAGCATA
The DNA here is from genome assembly GCF_014748295.1 of Planktothrix sp. FACHB-1355. Taxonomy (NCBI): domain Bacteria; kingdom Bacillati; phylum Cyanobacteriota; class Cyanophyceae; order Oscillatoriales; family Microcoleaceae; genus Planktothrix; species Planktothrix sp. FACHB-1355. The sequence continues at coordinate 607 of NZ_JACJUP010000301.1, forward strand.
ATCACGATCCGGTTCGTGGGGCGGCAATATTTTTAAGCCGCCCTACCAGCTAAGTAAGGTTTGGAGATTTTTTATCGCAATTGTCCTTGACATCTCGTTGCTGTTGCTTTACTCAACACCACCGAGGAAGTTGGAGAAAACGTGCGATATCGTTTGTTGGGGACTGCAAGTTCGTCACCCTCAAATCCATTCCGCCGCAAGCGTCGATCTAGATTTGAAAACTGTTGGCTTTGGGAAAAGGCTAACACTTTTCCGATCGCAGTTGGCTGAGGGAGCGGTGTAAAAATATTGTCGTCCCACCAGCCGGGAAAGGAGACGTTCTCAGCCTTCGACGGTTGGGCTTCATCAAAGTTACTCAAAATTGCCCAGCTTCGCCGATGTGGGCAGCTTCTTTGACAGCAAATAGTTGCTCATTTGTATAAAGACTACCCACGCCGCCACCAAAATTCAGGGTATATACCGATCCATTTTAAGTAAGGCGCAGGCTTTTTTGAGCAGGTTTTCCCTAAGAATGAGAGCGCGTTTTCTATACGATCGCCAGCAAGCACAAGGAGGAATGAGCAGATGGAAGAACAATTAACATTGCGATTGGGAGAAGAACCCGATCGCAACCTAGCCGATGCTATGCCGCTGATAGTTTGGACAGCCCACTGCAATGGTGACGTGGATTACTTCAATCAGCGGTGGCTTGATTATACAGGAAAAAGCATTGAGGAGACTAAAGACTGGAAGTGGCAGTCAGTCGTACATCCAGACGATCGCCAAAAGTGTTTGGCGGATTGGAGAAAAGCGCTAGAGACAGGCTATCCCTGCGAAATGGAGTATCGCTTCAGACGATCGGACGGCACCTATCGTTGGCACTTGGGCAGGGCTATGCCGATCCGAAACCAACAAGGCGAACTTGTCCTGTGGGTAGGTACGGCTACCGATATAGAATCTCAGAAGCAAACGGAACAAACCGAGCGTTTTCTCTCCCAAGCAAGCAAGGAATTAGCCAGTTCCCTTGATTATCAAACTATACTTGAGCGCGTAGTACATCTGGCAGTGCCAACCGTTGCTGACTGGTGCGCCATTGATGTATTAGAGGAAGAAGGCAGAGGGGAACCCCACCCCCAACCCCTCTCCATCTACGGTGAGGAGAGCCAAAACTCAGGGGCAGAGGGGAATGTTAGGTCAGTATTCGGCAAGATCCGGCGGTTGGCAGTAGCCCACATAGACCCGTCAAAGGTAGAGTGGGCGCAAGAGTTGCAGAAGCGCTACCCGCACGATCCCAACTCTGAGTATGGTGTTCCGAATGTGTTGCGATCGGGTAAATCCGAGCTGTATCCGGAAGTACGCGATTCTTTGCTAGTTGCTGTTGCTCGCGATGCGGAACATTTGGCTATCATACGAGAAATCGGTTTTAAGTCAGCGATGGTAGTGCCGATGATCGCTCGTGGGCGGACGCTGGGGGCAATTACTTTCGTTTCGACTGTATCGAATTCCGGTATTGAGTCGGGTCGTCACTACAACACTTCTGACTTAGCGTTGGCAGAGGATCTTGCTTGTCGCGCTGCTTTAGCTGTAGACAACGCTCGCCTCTACCGGGAGTCCCAGTCAGCGCAGGCGGCTTTGCGGGAGAGCGAGGAAAGGTTCCGCACGATGGCGGATTGTGCTGCGGTGCTGTTGTGGGTGTCGGGAACAGATGGTCTGCGTACCTTTTTCAATCAAGCTTGGCTTACTTTTGTTGGCAAAAGCCTAGAGGAAGAAGTAGGCAACGGTTGGATAGGGGGCGTCCATCCAGAGGATCTTGAGCGCTGCTTAGATACCTACACAAAAGCTTTTCATGTCCGTGAGCCTTTTGAGATGGAATACCGTCTCCGCCACAAGTCAAACAAATATCGGTGGATTTTGGATACGGGAAGGCCAAGATTTATGCCAGAAGGTAGTTTTGCTGGTTATATCGGGTCTTGTATGGATATTACGGAGCGAAAATCAGCAGAAGATGCTATGCGCGATCGAGCTGAGGAACTGAGTCGGTTAAGTTCTGTCCTGGCTAAAACTAACGCAGATTTGGAAAAGCGCAATCGGGAACTCGACCAATTTGGTTATATAGTCTCTCACGATTTGAAAGCTCCTTTGCGGGCGATCGCAAACCTGTCTCAATGGTTAGAAGAAGATTTGCAAGATCGGCTAACAGACGAAACCAGACATCAAATGAACCTGCTGCGTGGGCGCGTTCACCGGATGGAAGCTTTAATTGAAGGAATTCTGGAGTATTCTCGCGTGGGAAGGGTTAAAACGGCTGAGGAAGTTGTGGATGTGAGCATTTTGCTGCAAAACATCATCGAATCTCTGGCACCCCCGACCAGGTTTACGATTACCGTAGAGCCGGGAATGCCCATCCTGAAGACTGAGCGTTTGCTTCTGGAACAGGTATTTGCCAATCTGATCGGTAATGCGATCGCGCATCACGATCGGCCAGATGGACATATACAAATTTCGGTACTTTGTCAAGAGGATTTATACGAGTTTGCCGTTCGAGATGACGGCCCAGGTATTGCTCCCCAATACCATGAGAAGGTGTTTGTTATTTTTCAAACTTTGGTTCCCCGCGATCGAGTTGAAAGTACAGGGATTGGGTTATCTCTAGTCAAGAAAATCGTAGAAGATAAAGGGGGGAGGATTTCGTTAGAATCTCGGCAAGGTATGGGAGCTACGTTTCGCTTTACTTGGCCAAAATCTAGGGGCTAGGGGTTAGGGATTAGGGGCTAGGGAAGAGGGAAAAGGGGAGAGGGAAGACGGAAGAGGGAAGAGGAGGATTTTTTGACTGAGTGACTTTCCCTAACCCTTTTTTTCTTTTTAGTTGGCGGTGAAGTGGAGTGGTGAGAGATGGAGGAAAAAGTGACCAACCTTTTACTCGTGGATGATGATGATGTGGATGTAATGACAGTACAACGAGCATTACAGAAAAATAACATCACGAACAGACTCTACGTAGCGGCCAACGGGTTGGAAGCGCTGGCAATGTTGCGGGATAATGACAAACCAGCGATCGTACCTCCGACGCGGCGACTGATATTACTCGATTTGAATATGCCCAAAATGGGAGGGATTGAATTTTTGCGAGAATTACGGGCCGACTCGGAATTGGGTAAAATCCCTGTCATAGTGCTGACGACTTCCAATGAGGCAAAAGATAAAGTAGATGCTTATAGGCTGAATGTAGCGGGGTATATTGTTAAACCCGTTACTTTCTCTAAATTTGTGGAGGTTATGGCAGCGGTTAACAAGTATTGGACGCTGAACGAAATGCCTTAGTTAGTCATTAGTTATTAGTCAATATCTAATAGCTAATAGCTAATGGCTAATGGTTAATTAAAAATTAGCAATTAGCAATTAGAAAGTGACAAATGACTAATGATTTTAACAAAGGATAAGATATGTCAGAGAAATTGAAAATACTTGTAGTCGATGACGATCTGGTGGATCGGATGGCGGTTCGCCGAGCGCTCAAGGCTAGCGGTGAAGAGATCGAAGTTCGAGAAGCGGATAACTGTACTGATGCGATCGCAGTTTTAAAGCAGATCGGTTTTGATTGCGTTTTTCTAGATTATCGCTTACCAGATATAGACGGATTGACACTGCTGACGCAATTGCGTTCTGCCGGTTTCAAGATGCCCATAGTGGTTTTGACCGGTCAGGGAGATGAGCAAATTGCTGTGGAAATGATGAAAGCAGGAGCATCTGATTATCTTGCCAAGGCAAAACTTTCTGCCGAATCTCTATCGAGAAGCTTACGCAATGCGATTCGCATCTATCGAGTGGAAAGAGATGCAGAACTAATCGAACAGAAGCTCAAAATCAGCGAAGAACGTTATCGTTTAGTATTGGAAGGTTCTTCCGAGGCTATTTGGGATTGGGATATTAATAAAAACGAAATTTATTGGAACGATCGCCTAGTTGAAATTATCGGTTTATCTGGTTCTGAATTGGGCGGAGAAAGTGAAGATGTTGCTAGCACTTGGGAGTCATTCTCGGAACTGATTCATCCGGAAGATAGAGGGAAAGTAAAAGCAGCGCTCGTCCGTCATCTTTGTTACAACGCTGAATTCGATCTGGAATTTCGCCTGCGCCATTTTTCCGGGGAATATCGCTACTGCATGACGCGAGGGAAAGCACAACGCGATCGGCAAGGCAGACCGATACGGATGGCAGGTATTATTAACGATATCACTTTGACGAAGCTAGCCGAGGAACAGTTACGCCGCCGCTTTGAGGAACTGGAAACTATTTACCAAATTACGGAAGCGGTCAGTCGTGCGGCGGGATTGGAAGAACTCTATCAAGTAGCCTTAAAAGGTTTACAACGCGCCCTGAAAGCCGATCGCACTTCTGTACTTCTGTTCGATGCAGATGGAGTGATGCGTTTTAAAGCTTGGTGCAAACTTTCGGAAGAGTATCGGCGCAGTGTAGAAGGACATTCGCCGTGGACTTCGGAAACCAATAATCCGCAGCCGATTTGCATTGCCGATGTGGAAACATCAACCATTGCAGATTTTAGATTTGAAATTGCTGATTTCAGGGAAAAAGTGAAATCGGAAATCTCAAATCTAAAATCTACAATTCTTAATGAAGGGATTCGTTCTCTAGCATTTATTCCTCTAATAGCTCAAGAAAAGCTGATCGGTAAATTCATGCTTTACTACAACGTGCCGCATGAGTTTACCGGACAGGAAATTCAACTAGCACAAACGATCGCCAGCAACGTTGCTTTTGCGGTCGAACGTAAGCAAGCGGAGGAGGCTTTATACCGTCGCGAACAAGAATTCAAAGCTTTGGTGGAAAATGCGCCGGACATTATCGCTCGGTATGACAAACAAAGTCGTTTAATCTACGTCAGTCCCGCTTTGGAAAGAGCAACCGGTACAATGCCTCAAAGTATCATTGGCAAGACTCTCTGGGAGTTGGAATTGCCAGGGGAAATGAAACTGAAGTGGCAAAAGGGTTTGCGCGATGCGTTCGCAACCGGTCTACAACAGGTAATTGAATTTGATTACCCAGCACCCCACGGTCAGACGAGATACTATCAAGCGCGTCTTGTTCCAGAATTAGCCCAAGACGGTTCCCCAGAATATGTGTTGAGCGTGGCCCGCGATATTACCGATCGCAAGCGGGCTGAAGACTCACAACGCTTTCTGGCTGATGCGAGTACTATTCTCTCTCTTTCTTTGGAGTGCGATGTTACGTGGTCAAATTTGGCGGAGCTCGCTGTGCCTCAAATTGCCGATTGGTGCGTTATTGATGTCCTAGATGCAGGAGTATTAGGCACAGCTTTAAATGTGGCGGCGCTTAATACCGGATCTGGGGAAAATATGACAGCAGCGTCGATGCAGGTTTCTCCTACTCTGCATCGGGTGGCTTTGTCTCATATAGACCAATCTAAAATGGCTTCTTTGCAGGGATTGCAGACGAGTTACTCAGTGAATCTGAATGCTTCGTTATTCGGTTCTTTGGACGGCAATATTTTTAAGTCGCTCAAGGAAGTAACTACTATTGTGGGGAAGGTTTTGCAAACCGGGCAGTCGCAATTGTACCCGGAAATAAATGATGAAAAGCTATTTGCCGATGTTCTTGATGAAAAGCAACTGACGATTTTATGCCAGCTGGCTCCCAAGTCTATTAT